>CAUQRE010000027.1:0-8342 GCA_963520315.1 uncultured Campylobacter sp.
GCGCCTGCGTCATCTTTTTTGCCTCAAAGCTTTGACTTGAATAAATCCTAAATCCCCCGCCAAGACTTTTACTAAAACTCAATCGCATATAAATCTCCTCGTCTTATAAGATGCCGCCCGTAATTGGATTTTGAAACGAATTTATAAACTCCGCTCAAATTTATACCACCCGTAAACGTCGCCGTCAAGCTCGCCGTGAAATAGCGGTTTGAGTTTTAAATTTAGCCTCACTGCGGGCGCGTCTAAAAGCTCGTTCGAGCGGTAAAGCAGTAGCCATTTTACGCGTTCGTCTAGGGCTTTGAGCGCGTTTTCGCCGCCTTCAAACATCGTTAAACGCGGCGCGAAAGCTTCATTTATGTCGCTCGTTACGCGCACACTCCTGCCCTCCACGCCAAAAAGCGGTATAGACGTGTCAAACTCGCGCTCGCGCGAGTAGATCATCACGTTTGGGTTTTTACCGCCCTCTATCAGTCTGGTATCAAGCCTCGGGCGGTCGGCGCGGACGGTGGCGCCGCCGATAACTAGCAGCTCGGCCACGCTACGCAGGCGGTGAGAGTGGGTGCGGCTGGCTAGATTTGAGATGATTTTGCTCTGCGCGGTGCCTACTGCGACGCCGTTTGCGCTAAGGGCGAGCTTAAAAAAGCTAAAATTCCCCTTCTGCCACGCTAGAAACGGCTCAACCAGATCGTCCGCCTGCTGCCTTAGTACGTCAAATTTGACCGCTACGCTGCCGCTTTGCAAGATATGCGCGCCGCCGCTTGCTACGGTATTTTCGTCGCCTCTAGCGATGACGACCTCAGCAAATTTTAGCCGACTTAAAAGCTCGGCGCAAGGCGGCGTTTTACCGCGGTGGGCGCAGGGCTCGAGCGTCACGTAGGCCTTGGCGCCTTTTAGCAGATCGCCGTGATTTTGCAGGATGTATTCATACGTGGAATTTGGCTCCAAGTCCGCGTTTTCAAGCTCTGCGGCGTTTTCAAATTTTACGCCCAAAGCCGCATGATAATCGCGCAAAAAATCGCGTAAAAATGCCTCGCACTTTTGGCAGAGCGCCAAAAGAATCGCGCTTGGCTCGGCGTGCAAAAAGCCCGCCTTTTTATGCGCGGCGACCGAGAGTAGCCTACCGCTGGAATCTAAAATCACGCAGCCGACGGCTGGATTTGGGTAGGTTAAAATTTGAAACTCCCAAGCCTTTTTTATCGCTAGAGACATATAAAATTCGTCGTTTATCATCGCTTTTGCCTAGTTAAATTTGAGGTATTATACTAAAATTTGGCCCGTAGCTTACGGGCGAGTTTGATTAAATTTATGGAGGTACTTTAGTCGCTTTGCTCGGAGTCAAAGGTATTTGGCGCATAAATGCCATGTAGACTAAAATAAATGGTGGAAGCGAGGGGGATCGAACCCCTGTCCAAAAACAAACCGATCGCAGCCTCTACACGTTTAGCAAAAGTGAAAATTTCATCTAAAAGGGCTCACTTTCCAAAACCTTATTTTAGACTAAGACAAGATTTCGGCTAGCAGCTCGTCAGGCCGCCAACCTACGCTAGCTAGGGTTACTCGCCACCATCTTAGCTAGTATCGGACTAGGCGAGGCTCAACTGAACTTACGCAGCTTTAGCGTAAGCAGGAGCGTAGTTAACGTTGTTTGCGTTTAAATTTATTTGAGCTTTTTACGCTTTGCTCAAAGCGACGTGCCACCGTGACCGCTCTGCTCCTGTCGAAGCCAAGTCGCTCCCGTAAGAATAGGCTAAATTTAGCCTCGTTTAAAGGTTGCAGATTATATTATTTTTTGTATTTTTTGTCAAACGCATAGTTTTTCAGGGATTTTTACGATATTCCCGTCTAGCGGGCTAAAAAACTCGGCATCGATCTCAATGTCGTTCCTGTATCTATCAAACTGATCGCTAGCTATCAGCAACCAGTCGACGAACTCGTCGCTAGCAGGCCCGCTCATTGCCCTAGCCTCTTCGCAAATTTCCTCGGCTAGCGTCGTTAATTTTAGTATCGGGTCTAGTCTCATAAAGCCGGCGGCAGACTTGATATTATGAAAAATTCTAAAAAGTTCGTTGATGCTACCTGCGTATCTATCGGGTCTGCTTAGGCTTATTATGAGCGGCTCCATCAGATCGCACATCAAGGCGTAGTGCGACAAAAACTCCTCCGCGATATCGTAGGAATAGTCGATTTCAAGGCTTTTTAGCAATCCCATTTGCCGTCCTTTAACGTAATTGCTTTCATTGTAACATTTTTTTGATAAAATTAAAAATAAAATACCGAAATTTAAGGAAAAATTTATGCTAGAAAATAATAAAAAAGTTACAATTTATGACATAATTAACAAAAAAAGCATTCAGCCTATCGTTATGATCACCGCTTATGACGCTCTTTTTGCGCGGCTTTTTGATGATTACGTCGATATTATCTTGGTTGGCGACAGTCTAAATATGAGCTTTAACGGCAAAAAAGACACCCTTAGCTTAAAAATGAACGACGCGCTTTATCACGTTAAGGCCGTTTTGCAGGGCGCAAAGCGCGCTTTTGTCGTGGCCGATATGCCATTTGGCAGCTATCAGGATGAAAAATCCGCACTAAAAAACGCGACTAAATTTATCAAAGCGGGCGCGGACGCCGTCAAATTTGAAGGCGGTCTAAAAGCCGCTCCCATCGTAAAAAGGCTCGTTGGCGAGGGTATAAACGTGATGGCTCACATCGGACTCATGCCTCAGTTCGTGCGAAACGAAGGCGGCTACAAGATAAAAGGACGCAGCGAGGCTGACGAAGCGCGCTTGATCGACGAGGCGAAAACGCTCGAGCGTGCTGGAGCGTTTTCGGCCGTGGTCGAGGGCACGCTAAGCCCGGTTGCGGCAAAGGTCGCAAAGAGCGTACAAATGCCCATCATCGGTATCGGCGCAGGTGCCGACGTAGACGGACAAGTGCTCGTGTGGAGCGATATGCTCGGCTTTTTTGACGAGTTTAAGCCAAAATTCGTCAAGCGCTATCTTGACGGAGCAAATTTGGTGCGAACGGCAGTCGAAACCTATGCCCGCGAGGCTAGAAAAAAGTCGTTTCCGAGCGAGGAGTTTGAGTATAAAATTTAGCTTGTTTTGAGTAAATCTAGTCGGCGGGGCAAATTTGATCATCCGGCAAACGGCGGCAAATTTGGCCCTTAGGCGTTAAATTTGACGAACAGAGTTTGAGTTAAATTTGAACGCTTGCATTTGCCTGCCCCTCGCCAAATTTGACGGGCAAATTTGGCTATCAAAACAAGGCTAGATTAAAAACAAGGAGCGAGTTTTGAAAATTTTATTGATTTTAGCGACGCTTTTGGGCTCGCTAATGGCCTCAAATCCGAATTTTGGGCTAGGCATCGATAGTCTTGGCGAGCAAAACGAGCAAACGCAAAACGAGAAGCGATTTTCTAAGCGCGAGGCGGCCGCGAGACAGGCTATTGAAAATGCCAATTATGACGCTGCTTTTAAGATTTTATCGCCGCTTTGCGAGGAGGGCGACGCGATGAGCTGCGCGGCGCTGGGCTTTGAAAACTACGAAAAAAATATCGAAATTTACGAAAAATTCGAGTCTATCGCGGAGGGTGCAAATTTGGCAACGATAGCGACTGCAAGCTTTTAAAGGCAAGGATAGCGGAGTTTTAAGCTCGGACCGATTTGGTAGGTCGCGATCTGTATTTTTCGTCAAATTTAAGCTGATTTTTGAGATTTATCCGCTTCGGCGAGGCGTATAAATTTGAGCTTTGTTCGGTTTTAAAACCTTAGCCTTTACGGCGCCAAATTTGACGCCACCATCTTAAACTCGCCGTTTTTATCAAATTTAATCACCTTCTATCCCAAATTTACTGTCGAACGCGGAGTCAAATTTGAACAAAGGCGAAAGCCAAAACTTACCCAAATTTTTGTAAAATGCGGCAAATTTACGAAAAACAGAGCCGAAAAAATGGATAGAATAGTCGAAATAGAAAAAATAAGCTTTGAAAACGATTTTGAGGTGTCGCTGCGTCCCACGCGCTTTGAGGACTACATCGGACAGGAAAAGATCAAGCAAAATTTAGGAGTCTTTATAAGGGCCGCTAAAAAGCGCGGCGAGTGCCTAGACCACGTGCTTTTCTACGGGCCACCAGGCCTTGGTAAGACGACGCTGGCGCACATCATCGCAAACGAAATGGGCGTGAGCATCAAGATGACGGCCGCACCCATGATAGAAAAAAGCGGCGATCTGGCGGCGGTGCTAACCAATCTCCAAGAGGGCGACGTGCTGTTTATCGACGAGATACATCGCCTCAGCCCCGCGATCGAGGAGGTGCTGTATCCGGCGATGGAGGACTTTCGCCTAGATATCATCATCGGCTCGGGGCCTGCGGCGCAGACTATTAAGATCGACCTGCCTAAATTTACGCTGATCGGCGCTACTACGCGCGCGGGTATGATTTCGGCACCTTTGCGGGATCGCTTCGGCATGGATTTTAGGCTGCAGTTTTATACCAGAGAGGAGCTGGCTCGTATCGTGCAGATCGCCTCTGTAAAGCTCGGCAAAGAGTGCGAAAAAGCCGCCGCTCTCGAGGTCGCCGCTCGCTCGCGCGCTACGCCTAGGATCGCGCTGCGACTGCTAAAGCGCATACGAGACTTCGCCGAGGTAAACGACGAAGCGATCATCTCGCAGCCTCGTGCCAAAGAGGCCCTGGACGCGCTTGGCGTAAACGACATCGGCTTTGACGAGATGGATATCAAGTACCTAGAAATCCTGCTCGCCGCAAAACGCCGCCCGATGGGTCTAAGCACGATCGCGGCAGCTCTAAGCGAGGACGAGGGCACGGTCGAGGACGTGATCGAGCCCTACTTGCTTGCTAACGGCTACATCGAGCGCACGGCAAAAGGCAGGCTAGCTAGCGCCAAAGCCTACGAGGTGTTTAAGCTCAAATTTGACGGGGATACCCAAAAGGGACTCTTTGAGGAGTGAGGCAAATTCGGCTCGCTCGTAAAATTTAATCATTAAATTTTAGTCGCTTTTTGCTCGGGAAATTTATCTCGGGTTTAAATTTGACGAACGTAAAATCGTCGTCGTTTGCGCGCGGGTCAAATTTACGAGTCGCCGGCTTGGTTAAGTTTTAAAAATATGGGTAAATTTGATCGCTGTTTCGGAAAAACCGCTAAATCATTTCACGAAAATTTGCCGATTTTTCTAGCTTTGGCGCTTAAATTTGCTAAATTTAAGCGTAAATTTAACGACATCCGCGGCAAGGTCAAATCTCATGCCCTCAATTTAACCCGCATAAATTTTATATAAACCTCCCGGTTAAATTTAACCGCGACCAAAAAAGCAAATCTCGCACTCAAATTTAGAACATCCGCTAAAAACGGGGCTTGATTTATCGCATAATTTTGTCGGAGGCGGACTTGAGGGCGGCGGATCGATAACCCCCGTCTCGCAGCTGATTTTCTCGCTAAATTTAAATTCGGGCGAGTTTATAAAATTTAAACGCTTGCGGATTTTAGCGGAAGCGAGCCGTCAAATGCGAAAGCCTGCGATGCCTAAGTTTAAATTTAAAACAAGGAAGCGTAAATTTGAGTTAATTGCGAAGTTTGGCTTTTGTTTGTTATTTTAAAAATGCAAGTGGTCGTTTCGTTAAAATTTTACGTAAAAACAGCACGACGAATTTGATTTTGTTTGCGGTTTTGGCTAGGCGGCGATCGCAATAAATTTCGGCGTGAGAGCAAAACAAAGCGCCGAAATTTAAAATTTTATCTAAAACTAAACGACCAAGTGCCTTTATTTGTCTCAATCTGCGTTTCTAGGGGATCGCAGTTTACGCTAATCCCCTTCTTATCTCCAAAATTAAGCTCAAGCGCATTATCCTTGCCGTATTTATCGTAAAAATCCGGTATAGATAGAGTTTCGATCGTTTCGCTTTTTTTAGCGTCATTTACATCCACGCTGTATTCATCCTTCCTAGCAGTAAACCTAAAATAATATTTATTATCTTTAGATCTGTTATACCAAAATGCAGGACAGTTTCCCCTGTTTACAATCAGGCCGTATATCCTAAGTCCGTCTTCTAGCGAGGTTATGATAACCTCTCCTCTTCTAACCTGTACCTCAAGAGGCGCCTCATCCGCCGCCTTTGCTCCTTCGCTGCTGCAGCCTATGAGTATCGCCGCAGCTAACGCTAAACTTAGCTTCGTCATTTGTCTTCTCCTTTTAGTTTTTTGATAGCTTCTTTTATTTGCTCATCTTTGGGCTCGCCAAGGCTAGGTAAAATTTCTAAAAACCCTGCAGCAAGCTCCTCGGAAATCAAAAAATAGCAAGGCTCGCCGCCTCTGGTAACGGGATAGCCGTTTTTGCCCTCTATAGAGCTTTTCCACCTCATACCTACGCGCCAGCCGCCCATACTACCGCTAAAACCGTAAACGACCTCAAAGTCGCCCTTTTCGTAAAATGTTTCGGGCTTAACGTCAAACGGATAAAAACCGTTCATTAATCTCCTTTAAATGAAATACAAAGGCATTCTACCCCCCCCCCCCCTTAAAAATCAATTAATCTTGCACTCAAATTTGCCTCCTAATTTTTCTCTTAAGCTTGCCGGACCCGACCAAAAATAGCGTTAAATTTGCCGTATGCGCTTAGATGTCCGCCGCTGTTCCGCGAGCATCTAAATTTACGCCTGATTTATCCAGTCGCGCTAAAGCCGCCGCACACCTGCCCGTCTGCAAAACACCGCAAAATCTGATATAATAAGCCCCTCAAAAGGAAAAAAATGAATAATCGAGTGTTTTTCGGCATCTTCGCTCTTTGTGCGTTGGCGCTGGTCGTGTACCTTTTCAAGCCGTTTTTGCTAAACATCTTTATCGCCGCCTTGCTAGCCGTCGCCACCTCAAACGTAAACGTCAAATTTTTGCAACTAACGAAGGGCAAAAGGACGCTCTCGGCGGCTCTTACGACGCTAGCGCTGTTTTCGCTATTTATCGCACCGCTTTTGTACGCCGTGATCGAGATCGCCAAACACGCCGCAAACTTTAACACCGGCTACATAACAAACACGCTAAATTATTTTCAAAGCGGGAATTTTCAGCTGCCAGAGCCGATCAAATTTCTAGAACCAAAAATCAAAGAGATGATCACAGACATCGACGTCGGAGCGATATCTAGCAACGTGCTTTCTAACCTTGGCGGCATCGGCAAATCAAGCGTAAAATTTCTCATCGACATGATTTTCATCCTCGTGTTTTTCTTTTTTGCGGTGCTCTACGGCAGCGAGCTCGTGGGCTACCTAAAAAGCGCGCTTCCGATGAAGGAGAGCGAGAGCGAGTTTATCCTCAGCGAAGTAGCCAACGTCATGAGCGTCGTACTTTACTCTATCGTTTTAAACGCGATTTTACAGGGCTGCCTTTTTGCTATCATCACGATTTCCTACGGCTACAACGGCTTTTTGATGGGCATACTCTTTGCCTTTACTTCGCTCGTGCCCGTCGTTGGCGGCTTGCTCGCTTGGGGGCCTATTAGCCTTTACGAGTTTGCTAACGGCAACACCGCGGCCGCGATCGTCATCGCCGTATATACTATCGTCGTGATCTCCATCGTCGCAGATACGTTTTTAAAGCCGATCGTGATTAAATTTATCAACGATAAGCTCGTAAAAATCCCGACCAAGATCAACGAGCTACTGCTGTTTTTCTCGATGATAGCGGGTATCTCGACGTTTGGCTTTTGGGGGCTTATCCTGGGTCCTGCGATCGTGACGTTTTTTATCTCGACTATTAAGCTTTATACATTGCTTAAAGAGCACTCAGTCGTCTAAATTTGCCTAAAATCGGCGATATTTTTAACAAATATCACAAATCTAACACGAATTTTATTATTTTCTGTGCTATAATCCTTAAATATAAAAATTAATGTTCCGCATTAAATTTGCGGGACGTAAATTTGCTAAATTTAACCAAGGAGTTTTTATGAAACTAGCAAAACTAAGTTTAGCCGCCGTTTTGGCGCTTGGCTTTTTGGGCGCCGCAAACGCAGCCGATACCTTTGGAGAGGCGTTTACCAAAGGAAAACTAGCGGGCAAGATCCAAGCCACGTACGCGGATCAAAAAGACGAACGCGCGCCGATACACGACGAGCAGCTAACGTCTATACAGCTTGAGCTTGGCTACGTGACTGATCCGTTTTACGGCTTTAGACTCGGCGTTACGGGGCAGGGCAACTTCTTGCCGTTTAACAGCATGAGAAAAAGCGGCACCTTGTACGATAAAGAGTGGAGAACGCAGGGCGCGGTAATGTCCGAAGCGTATCTGGGCTACGGTATAGGGCAGACCGATATAAAATTTGGCCGTCAA
>CAUQRE010000028.1:0-8205 GCA_963520315.1 uncultured Campylobacter sp.
TTTTACGACGCTTATAGCGTCTGGGGCGGTATAGATAAGATTATCCCCGTAGACGTCTATATCCCAGGCTGTCCTCCGCATCCTGCTAGCGTCATATACGGCCTTGGTATGGCTCTTGGCATCATAGATCAAAAGCTACAAAAAAGAAGCTTTGAACAAGACGACTGCAAAGCTCCCGCCGTAAAAGAGTCTATCATAGGCGATATACTTTTTGAGCGCGATTTGGAAGCCGAGGCAAAGAGACTAATGAGCTATATCTTCGGCAGGACGCTGTTTGCTAAATATATGGACGCGGCCAAAACTTCTCCTAATATCCACGACGTAGCGGCTACTAAAAAAGTAATGCTAGAGGCTATCCATAAAGAAGAAGACCCTAGATACGCCGAGTGTATGGGACTGCTTTACAACGACGTCTATCTAAAATACGCCAAAGCAAAACGCGATACGCAAAACGCCATCGACGTCAAAAAAGAAATTTGGGATAAACGATGATAAGAGTCTATAAACTCGCCCGTCGCCACATGGACGAAAACGAAAAGATGCCAAAAGAGCTAAAAGATATCAAGCTATTTTCCGTCTGCGTCGGACACGGCGTGGGGACGGTGGACTTTAGCGAAAAATCGCTTGAAATACCCGACGAGGAGTTTGAGCGTATCGTCGCTAGCGGCGGCGAATACGTCAAATTCAAGCTTGGAAATTTAAGCAAGTATTTTGAAGTGGAGATATTTAGGGAGCATGCGGCAAAGCTCATTCCCGAGCTTTGCGAATGCGAGCTAAAAAAAGAGCTTGAAAATCTACGCGAGGGATATCTGGTGCTTAGGAAGGACTTTTGAGATGAATTTAAATGTTGCGCAGAAAATTTTTAGCCAAGATAGGACACGTAGTCCATCGCAGGCTAAAATTTTCAAGCTCATTTAAAAGCGCTCAAAAAAGAAAGGAAAAGAGATGAAAAAGGCTTTACTTTGCATCGGCAATCCCATGCGCGGCGACGACGACGTAGGCAACGAAACGGGGCGAATCGTCGAGGCGAATTTGAAAGATTGGCGGGTATTTTACGGACAGGACGTGCCTGAAAACGAGTTTGGCGCGCTTCGCGAATTTGAGCCTGACATCATCGTCGTGGTAGATGCTATGAGCGGGTTTAAAGACGGCGCGATCGAGTTTTTTGATCTGAGCAACGAGCGCGACTATATCTACTCGACGCACAACCTGCCCACGCCCGTACTTTTAAGCTACCTGCGCAAAATTTGCCCCAAAACGCTATTTTTAGGCATTAGCGTTTTGCTTGAAAACGTGCTTGATTTTAAAGAGGGCTTAAGCAAAACTGCGAAAAAAAGCGCGCAAAAAGCTTACGAGCGCATTTTGGAGATAGATAAAAATTTAAAATAGGAGAAGGACATGTTAAATCCTGCAGAAACCGCGCAAGCGGTGTCAAATTCGATGGAGCATAAGGCGCATACTCCGTTAGTAAGCATTATTTTTCTAGCTATCATGGCGGGCGCGGCGATTGCTATGGGCGATATTTTCTGGGCGCACTCGACCGTGGGCATGGCTGAAAAGCAGTCTATAGGACTGGCAAATTTCATCGGCGGCATCACCTTTAGCTGCGGACTTATGATGGTCGTTTTTTACGGCGGACATCTATTTACTAGCTCGGTTTTAAGCGGCGTTAGCGCATATGAAGGCAAGCTAAATTTAGGCAAGACCTTTAGCTACTGGGCGATCGTTTGGATTTTTAACTTCGTAGGCGGCGCGCTAATTGCTTATATGTACTACTACTCTGGCTTACCGCTAAAATACGACGGCTACATCTTGCAACACTTTATACCCTCAGGTATAGGCAAGGTTACCGCGCCGTTTCACGAGCTATTTATCCGCGGAATCTTTTGTAACGTGTTTGTTTGTATGTCTATCTGGACTGCGACCAGCGAGAGCAACTTGGCGGGCAAATTTTTTGCCATTATGTGGATGATCGGCGCGTTTGTCGCATGCTCTATGGAGCACTGCGTGGCAAATATGTTTATCATAACAGAAGCCATCATCGCTAAAGCTCACTACATCGCGGCAAACGGCGGAGATATCGCCGCTGCGGCTGCGGCTCTAGGACACGGCATCACGGCTGAAAAGTTAGAAGTGCTAAACTGGGGAAATTTCATCGGTAAAAACCTAGTTCCAGTTACGCTAGGCAATATCTGCGGCGGGCTTTTCTTTGTGGGACTAGTCGGATTTATGGCGAATAAATTCGACATGAAAAAGAAGTAATTCCCCATAAATGAACGGATTTTAAAAGTAGTTTTTGATTAAGGCGCTCGGTCACATACTATTATGTATGCTCCCGTCACGCCTAATCAAAAACTATTTAAACTACGCCTATTCTGTCTGGAATACCTATCTCGCATCTTACTAAATTTACAAATTTAACTACATCAAATTTAAAAACAGAATTTAGCGCCTTAAAGATACGGGTCTGGGCTCGTAAATTTAAATTTAGTCCGTATAGCTTTGCAGCTTTTTGTAATCCGCTATCAAAATTTCATGCGGGGTTATGCGCCTGATGATGTCGTCTCTGATTAGTTCGTTAAATGCGGCGCTTGCGACTCTGCGGTTTTGCGACTGCTCATCATGCTCATCAACCGCGTCGCAGCGCTTTTGCCAGGCTTCTCGTTTGCCTGGCCTAGTTTAACTAGGCAAATTCGGCTAAATTTTACTAAACATATGCATTAGGTAAAATCTTAAATTTAAAAGCAAATTTAATCTAGCTTGGTTTGATAACTAAAGGCGGCCCAAATTTCGCCGCGGTAGCCAAAAACCGCGGCTAAAACGGACGGATTAGCGCGCAAAATTTGCCGAGCGTCAGGCGCGTGCGGCATTTGCCTAAATTTACGGCGCGTTTGCCGCTTGCAACGCTTTTTTCGCGGCTTTGCCGGCTTGCTAAGCCTTAGCGCGTACCTGTCCGCAAACTCCGCCTACGCCGGCCGCTGCGAAATTTAGCGCCTTAAAGCGACGAATTTAATCCTTAAAAATCTTTAAAAATGAGTAAACGTCGCGCACGCCGTTGATGTGCTTGGCGTACCATATCGCGTGTTTTTCCTGCTCGATGTCGGTTATAATGCCCGTAAATACGACGTTGCACTGCACCACGCTCACTCTCACGCTCGTACCGCTTATTATGCTGTCTTTAAAAAGATTATTTTTTAAATTTAGCATTATGGCGAGGTTGCCTTCGCATTCGCCGCCGTCTTTTGGGAAGCGTATGTACGTGTAGATTTTATTTACGCCGCTTGTATTTTTGGCTAATTCCACGAGCTTTTCTTTGTGCTCGGCATCCGGTACGACGCCGATGAGGTAGACGTCGCCGTAAAAGCTCTCCACGTCCACGTTTAGGTTGCTAAGGCCGCTCGTGCCTAAAATTTTAGTCTGAATTTTGGTTTTTACGATTTTATCTTTGGCTATAGAGTAGATGCCCCGCTCGTCTTGGCTTACTTGATAGGCGTCGTATACGTTTATGCCAGTTAGCGGCGTCACGGTGGTAAAATACTCTAAGCATCCGCCTAAAAAAATAGCGGGAGCCAAAAACGCGATAGCGCGTAAAATTTGCCGTAAAAAGAGCCGAAAATCCATCGCGAGCCTATAAAATTTTGCCTAAATACTATAAAAATCAAACTAAAATTTATATAAATTTGGCTATAATCGCGCTCGTCATCTAAAAATGCGGAGGATAAGGCGATCTGGTGGCGTCCGCGGACTTCAAATCCGATGGCGGGGCGGTTGACCGCTTCGCGGGGAGTTCGATTCTCTCATCCTCTCGCCAAACTTCTACATTTATTATCTTAAAACAAGCAAAATTCAGCTACAATAAGCCGTTTATATAAAATTAATTTAAGGTTTTTCTTTTGGCTAAGTCTAATCTCGATAAAAACGCCCTTTCTTACGCCGTTTTAAGCAAGATATATATGGTAAATTTTATCGTTATCGCCGCATTAATCTGCGTGGCCGGCTTTGGCGTAAATTTGAAATTTGAAGACGTAAAAGGCGAAATTTACGCCCAGAACGCTTATTTTAGCAACTTTTTATCCGAGCGTTTCGCGGCTGCCGATTCGGAGCTAAGGCTGATAGAAAAATACCTCGCCGCAAATGCCGCCGACGTTAAGACGGTATTTGAATTTTCTTTAAATAATAGTCCGGAATACGTCGCGTTTTTTATAGCGGATAAAAACGGCGAGATAAAATTTACGACCGATGAGAAACTAGGCGCGAAATATAAAGGTTTTTTCGCATCTAAGCCTTGGGCGGACGCGGGTAAGACGCTTCGCTCTAAATTCGCCCTTGATAAAAGCGACTCCGCATCGAGATTTACCGCGATAAAGATGAGTAGCGGAGAGATTTTAGCGGTACTGATAAATTATTCTTTCATTTATGATGAATTAACCAACAACCGCGGCTTTGGCGGCGCGAAATCATTTGTCGTCTCAGACGACGGCGAGATACTTTTTCACGGCGATACGGAGCCGGTTTTGGAGCGTAAAAAGATATTTGACGTATACGGCGCGCCTGCCGATTACATTGGCGGAGGGATAAAATTTGCGCTAAATTCGCCGCAAAAAGACATTTATCTTGCGGCAAAAGTGCCTAACGAAGGCGTTGCGGCCGTGTCTTATTATCCGTTAAGCAAGCTCGTGCGCGAAAATTTAATTTTTCTGCTAGTTTGCGGCGTATTTTTGGGTGCTGGTTCGCTCTTTACGCTATTTTACGCTAAATTTATGAAACAAAACGTCGTAAAGCCCATCTACGTCATCAAAAATTTAACGCGAAAAGCAAGGCGCGGCGAAGAGATAAGCGGGTATTTAAAATTCGGCGAGATAGATGATTTTGAGCAGATAGCAAGCGACGTAAAGAGCCTTTTTGACGAGCGCGAGGCGAGCAAGGCGGCTCTTGAGAGATACTCGAGTAAGTTTGGATTTTTGTTTGAAAAAGGGCCTTTTATCTTGCTTTTAATCGACGCAAAAAGCGGCGAGATACTAGAGGCTAGCGCGAAGGCTTGCGAATTTTACGGACTTAGCGCGGAGGAGATAAAGGGCAAAAATTTAACCCTGCTAAACGCGCCAGATTTGGCTCAAATCAAAATTTTGCAAGAAGACGGCGCGCAAATTTACGAAACGAGCCGTATCGCGGCGGACGGCCAAACTAGACAAATACGCATCCGCAAACAAAACTACGAGCTTAGCGGCGGCGAAAAGATCGGCTTTTGCGTGATAGAAGACGTCACGCAAAGCGACGCTTTAAAGAAAAACGCGGCGAAGGAAGATTTGATGAGCGAGCATTCGCCGGCATTTAGCGTCGCGTGGAAAGGCGGGCTAGTAGGCGCGGTATCAGGCGTCTCGCATAGCATCAAGCGCGTTTTGGGCTATAAACCAGCAGAGATGCTTGCCGCGGATTTTGACTTTAAAAACATCATTCATCCGGATGATTTGGACAAATTTTTAAACGAATTTAATATCAAATTTAGACTCTACGGCGCGAATTTGCGCAAAAAGGAGTTTGAGAGCTTGCAGCCTTGCAGGTTGATGAGGAAAAATTTAGAGAGCGTAAAGTGCGATATTTTCGTCAAATTTATCTCGCAAGACGGCAAAAATATCGACGAGGCGATCGGATATTTTATCGAATGCGATTTGTCGCGAAACCTAATCTCGCTACAAGGTGCGGCGTCTAGTTTATCAAGCGGACAAGGCTTGCGCGGCGAGGCGATTTTGCGCCTTTTGGCAAACTCTAGCGAGGGCGTGGCTACGGTCTTGTTAGACGGAACTTTTGCCGGCGTAAACGACGCTTTTTGCAAAGTATCCGGATACGAGAAGAGCGAGGCCGTCGGCAAGCCGTCGAATTTATTAAAGTCCGGCGTACACGACGCTAAATTTTACGAAAATATGTGGCAAAGCCTGCTAAAAAACGGCTTTTATAGTGGCGAGGTTTATAACAAGCGCAAAAACGGCGAAATTTATTTAGAGCAGCTTAGTATAGTTACGATTTTTGAGGGTGGCAAGCCCGCGTATTTCGTCGCGGCGTTTCACGAGCTGCCGTGGAGAGAGCCTGGAGCGATCGAAACGAATCAAAAGCAAAGGAGCAAGAGTGAGCGAATTTGACGCGAACGTCTATGAGCACGAGATACCAAGCGGCACGAGGCTGTATTTCGGGCAAAGCGCGAAACTAAAAAGAAAGATCGAGCGCGCGGCGAGCGAAATTTTAGAAAAAAACGGATTTCACGAGATCGTGACGCCGTTTTTCTCGTATCATCAGCATCTAAGCGTGCAGCCCACGGCTCTGGTGCGCTTTAGCGATCACGAAAATCACCAAATCAGCCTGCGCGCCGATAGCACCGTGGACGTCGTGCGTATCGTGCTTAGACGCCTAAAAGATACCGAGCCTAAACGCTGGTTTTATATCCAGCCCGTTTTTAAGTACCCTAGCGCCGAAATTTATCAAATCGGCGCCGAGTTAATCGGCGAGAGCGATCTGGCTACTAGCGTCAAGATCGCAAAGGAGCTTTTTGCGTCGTTTGATCTAGCGCCCGTGCTGCAAATCAGCCACATCGCGATCCCGCAGATCGTGTGCAGGCTCTTAAATTTGCCTATTTCGATATTTGAGCACGGCGAGATCGAAAAAATCCTAAATCAAAACGAAGAGTGGCTAAAAAGGCTAGCCTTCGTAAATACGGTGGGTGACATCGACGAGATTTTGCCTCTGGTTCCAAGCGAGATAAAAACCGCGCTGCTTGAGATAAAAGAGCTAGCCCAAGCGGTAAAATATGAAAATTTAAGAATTGTTCCGTTATATTATTCAAAGATGAGGTATTACGACAAGCTGTTTTTTAGATTTTTAGACGGCAATGCCGTGCTAAGCGGCGGCGGCAACTACGAGATAGAAGGCATCAAAAGCAGCGGATTTGGCGTATATACCGACGCGTTAATCGAAAATTTAGATCAAAAGGAGAGAGTATGAGCAAGGCTGACGTGATAGTGGGCGTGCAGTGGGGAGACGAAGGCAAGGGTAAGATCGTAGATCTGCTAAGCGGCGGCTACGATATGGTGTGCAGGTGTCAGGGCGGGCACAACGCGGGTCACACGATCGTCGTAGAGGGCAAGAAAATCGCACTGCATCAGGTTCCCTCAGGCATACTTCATAAAAATATAATAAACATCATCGGCAACGGCGTCGTGCTCTGCCCAGCCGAGATAATCGAAGAACTAAAGCAGTTTGGAGACGTCTCCGGGCGGCTATTTATCAGCGACAAGGCGCATTTAAATTTGCCTTATCACGCACAAATCGACCAAGCCAAAGAAAAGGCCAAAGGCGTACACGCTATCGGTACGACGGGCAAGGGTATAGGGCCTGCGTATAGCGACAAAATCAGCCGCAACGGACACCGCGTAGGAGAGCTAAAAAATCCCGAAAAGCTTTGCGACGCGATTTTGGCGGATTTTGCGGCAAATAAAGCGTTTTTAGACGTTTTAGGCGTCAAAGCGCCTGCGCGAGAGGAGCTTTTGGGCGAGCTAAAGAGCTATGAGGCGGCGCTGGGTAAATTTATCGTAGATACCACGCACATGGTTTGGGAAGCTATAGACGCGGATAAGAAAATTTTACTCGAAGGAGCGCAGGGCACGCTGCTAGACATCGATCATGGCACCTATCCTTTCGTAACTAGCTCAAACACCGTAACCGCAGGTAGCTGCAGCGGTATCGGACTAAGCCCTAAAAACGTCGGCGAGGTAATCGGCATCATCAAAGCCTACACCACGCGCGTTGGCAACGGCGCTTTCCCGACCGAAGATATGGGCGAGGACGGCGAAAAGATACGCGATATCGGACGCGAATACGGCGCTACGACTGGCAGACCGCGCCGCACGGGCTGGTTTGACGCAGTCGGCGTGAGATACGCGGCGAGGCTTGACGGCGTGGATAAATTTGCGTTGATGAAGCTTGACGTTTTAGACGGTTTTAAAAAGGTAAAAATCTGCAAAGCCTACGAAAAAAACGGCAAGATAATCGAGTATTTCCCAAGCGACCTAGAGGGCGTAAAGCCGGTCTACGAGGAGCTTGACGGCTGGGATAAAGTAGAAGGGGCGCGTAAATTTGAGGATCTTCCTGCAAATGCAAAGGCCTTTATCAAACGCATCGAGGAGATCACGGGCGTAAAGGTCGGCATAGTATCTA
>CAUQRE010000029.1:0-8180 GCA_963520315.1 uncultured Campylobacter sp.
GCAGATGGAATCCGAAGATGAAAAAATTCATTTTCGGCGAGAGAAAAGGTATCTACATCATAGATCTACAAAAAACTATCCGCTACTTCCGCTACACTTATAACGTCGTTCGCGACGCGGCTGCAGAGGGCAAGACGATACTTTTCGTAGGCACCAAAAAGCAAGCCGGCGCAACTCTAAAAGAGTATGCTGAAAAATGCGGCATGCCGTACGTAAATCACCGCTGGCTAGGCGGCATGATGACGAACTTCGGCACTATCCGCCAATCTATCCGCAAACTCGAAGTGATCGAGGCTATGGAAGAAGACGGCTCTATAAATTTATTAACTAAAAAAGAAGCTCTAATGCTTCGCCGCAAAAAAGAGAAGCTTCTAGCGTCTCTAGGCGGTATCAGAAACCTAAAAACCGTGCCTGATATGATTTTCGTCATTGACACCGTAAAAGAAAAAATCGCCGTTCAAGAGGCTAACCGCCTAAAAATCCCTGTCGTAGCTCCGATCGACACAAACTGCGATCCTGACGTTATCGACTTCCCTATCCCTGGCAACGATGACGCGATCCGCTCAGTTCAGCTTTTCTGCCAAGAGATGGCTGAGGCTATCATCGAGGGACGCTCTCAGCTTGAAAAAGACGGCGGCGAGCTAGAAGAAGGCAAAGAGGCCGTAAGCCAAGCCGAAAAAGACGCAGTCGTAAACGAGGCTGTTAACGAAGACTTCTCCGAGGACTTCAGCGAGGACGAAGAGTAATGGAAATCAGCGCACAAATGGTAAAAGAGCTCCGCGAATCAACCGGAGCCGGAATGATGGACTGCAAAAAGGCGCTAGCCGAGGCTAACGGCGATATGGAAAAAGCCGTCGATATCCTGCGCGAAAAGGGTCTAGGTCAAGCTGCTAAAAAGGCTGACCGCCTAGCTAGCGAGGGTCTTGTGAGCGTTGTTGTTTGCGATCACTGCAAAACCGCAACCATCAGCGAGATAAACTCTGAGACCGACTTCGTCGCTAAAAACGCTCAGTTTCAAAATTTGACAAAAGACACTACGGCGCACATCCAAACAAATTTGATAAAAGACGTCGAGAGCCTAAACGCAAGCGTTATTAATGGCGTTAAATTTGAGGATTATTTTAAAACCCAGATCGCTACTATCGGTGAAAATTTGGTCGTTCGCCGCTTTGAGACTATAAAAGCGGACGACAAAGGCGTAGTAAACGGCTACGTTCACTCAAACGGCCGCGTAGGCGTACTAATCGGCCTTGCTTGCGAAAGCGCAGAAATCACAAACAAAGCGGCTGAATTTGCAAGAAATTTGTGCATGCACGCAGCTGCTATGAAGCCAAGCGTTATAAGCTATAAAGACCTTGACAAAGAGTTTGTCGAGAAGGAATTTATCGCGCTTCGCGCCGAGCTTGAAAAAGATAACGAAGAGCTAAAACGCCTAGGCAAGCCGCTCCATCACATCCCTGAGTATGCTAGCCGCTGCCAAATAGGCGATGCAGAGCTTGCAAGAGCTACAAAAGCGATCGAAGAAGAGCTAAAAGCCGAGGGCAAACCTGAGAAAATTTGGGATAAGATCATCCCCGGTAAGATCGAGAGATTTTACGCGGACAACACCGTTTTAGATCAGCGCCTTACGCTACTTGGACAGTTTTACGTAATGGACGATAAAAAAACTATCGAGCAAGTCGTTGAAGAAAAAGGCAAAGAGCTAGGCGGTAAGATCGAAGTAGTAAAATACGTTCGCTTCGAACTTGGCGAAGGCCTAGAGAAGAAAAACGAAGACTTTGCAGCCGAGGTTGCGGCTCAAATAGGCTAAATTAATGGAAATCCTAAAGGGCGTAAATCTAGGCTTTGCGTATGATTATACGCTCTTTGAGGATGTAAATTTAAGCGTCAATGCCGGCGGCAGCTGCGCCATAACTGGCGTTAGCGGCTGCGGCAAATCAACTATACTCCACATACTTTCCACTCTTTTGCGACCAAAAAACGGCGAAGTTATCTATGGCGGCAAATCGCTTTACGACCTATCGGCAAACGAGCTTTTGCGTATCCGCAGATTTGATTTCGGTATTATTTTCCAGGCGCACTATCTTTTTAAAGGCTTTAGCGCGCACGAAAATATCGAGCTAGCCTCCGTTTTATCCGCTCAGAAAATCGACGATGAAATTTTGGCAAATTTAAAAATAGACGGCGTAATGAATCAAAAAGTAGGCGAGCTAAGCGGCGGCCAGCAGCAGCGCGTCTCAATCGCTAGAGTGCTTTGCAAAAAGCCGCGCGTGATATTTGCCGACGAGCCGACTGGAAATTTGGACAAACAGACCGCAAACGAAGTGATGCAAACGCTGTTTAACTACATCAAAGCAAACGATGCGGCGCTGATTTTGGTCACTCATGACAACGAGCTTGCGCAAAGATGCGACGAAGTTTACCGCCTCGAAGACAAAAAGCTCTCTTTAACTTCGCGTTAGTTTGCTTAATTTTTTGATATTTCTGTCAAATAGTCTGTATGCTATTTTGCTAAATTTAGCCTTTAGCGATATTGTCAGGCAGAGTAAATAGCTTGATTATTTAGTAAAATTTCGGTTTAAATTTTTGATTAAATCGCAGCAATTGCGGCGCTATATTTGCGGGAGCGCCGGTAGAAACAACTCGGTTTTTGCGCGTAGCTTTAACCGCTAAAATTTAACGAAAAGGCCGGCTTTGCCTTAGCTTGTTTATTTTATTTTTGCGGTAAACTCGGCCGTCAAATTTAGCCTAGTAGTAGCGTTTGGATTTTAAAAATAGATCATTTTGCTAGCGCTAAACGCACCTTAAATCCATGTTTTATCCGAGTAGCATCTTTGATTAGTTTAAGTCCTAAATTTAGTAAAACGCAAAACCGCTTTGACCCTGGAGGCTAAAATAGCGGCGCGTCTAACCGTAAATACGCGTAGATTTTTATAATATAAAATCATAATTTTACGCCGTTTTCGTCGCCGAATTTTGCCTTGCGCGGTTACATAATCGAAAACTCCGTTTAAGGCAAGGCGGCGTTTAAAATAAAACTACAAATCAAGCCGCCTATATAATAGCAAATGCCGCGCATAGACGCATAGCCGCGAGATTTGGCAAGGTGTCGTAAGTTAAAGGGAACATAAATCAGGCATTAACGACGTACCGCAAAACCAAAAATAACGTGATAAAAATAAGGTTAAATTTCACGAACTATTTTTGCGATAACCGAGCCAAATTTAACCCCAAATAAAAGTAAATTCTACTAAAATAGCTAAATTTCGTACGAAAATCGGTTGGTTGGCCGCGCTAGGTTTTATAAGCGCGAGCTAAATTTATTTAGATAAAAATCAAGCCGAATGCGAAAATTTAAATCAAAAACGAAAGAGTCAGGTGGAACTAGTCGAGTTTTTCGCACCCGAGCGCGTCATTACCTTTATGTTGCTGTTTGCGCGTATCGGCGGGCTGATGTTGTTTTTCCCGTTTTACGGACACGAGCAGATCCCTATGAGCGTCAAGACCGCATTTTCGTTTTTGCTTACGCTATTTTTATTTCCGCTTGCTAGCATTAAAAACGGCGAAATTTACTATCTAGCCGTCGAGATCGTGAGCGAGGCGGCGCTGGGAGTTTGCGCGGGGTTGCTGCTTTACATCGTTTTTGCCAGTTTGCAGCTAGCAGGCGAGCAGATCTCGATGATCATGGGCTTTTCGATGGCTACGGTGTTAGATCCGCAGACGGGTATCAGCTCGCCCGTGATCTCAAATATCATAAATTTCCTCGCTCTTATGACATTTTTGGCATTTGACGGGCATCATTTGATCTTGCTTTTTATCTCAAATTCTCTTACGCACATTCCGCTGGGCGGCTTTTACCCGAGTCCTGATATCGTGCAGTACGCCTCAAAGTCCATGATAAATTTATTTACTTTTGGATTCATCATTTCTTTCCCGATTTTGGCGCTTTCGCTGCTTTCTGATTTGATATTTGGAATGCTGATGAAGACGATGCCGCAGTTTAACCTGCTAGTCGTGGGCTATCCGATCAAGATCACGATCGGCTTTGCCGTGCTGATCGCGATACTAGCTGGTATGATGGAGCTTTTTAGGCAGCTGGTGCTTCGCGTTATCAACGACCTTCCATCGCTATTTTTCTAAAACTAAGCTTGAAGTAATGGAAAATATCTTAAAATATGCTTTTTAGGTTTATAAAAGGAGACTTCGTGAAAATCGTCATCATAAACGAAAATCCGGCCGTATCGCGCCTTGCTACCTTAGCGCTTGATAAAATCGGTCTTAAATACGCTCAGATCGGCAACGCCGGCGAGCTTGACGGTCCTTGCGACGTACTTATCGTAGATAGCGACTCGGACGCTAAGGATACGAACCTAAAACAATTTGCAAACAAAATTTTGTATCTTTCCTCTAAAAACGCCCCGACCTTCGAAGGCGCCGATAGGATACTGCCAAAGCCGTTTTTGCCTACCGAATTTATCGCTATCGTCGAAGATCTGGCTAGCAAGAGCAAAGAGGCCGCTAGCGAGGCTAAGGCCGAGACTCAAGACGATGAAGTGTCGGTAAAGGGATTTGAGTTTATGGATGATTTAGGCGATGAAATATTTAAAGAAGAACCTGCTCCTATCGATGCCGACGAGTTTGATTTAGAGGGTATTTTGGATGACGATCCGGTTTTATCCGGCGACGAAGCAGCCGGTTTTGAGGAGCCCGGCGAGACGGTTAAATCTACGGAGGATGCGAGCCAAGAGCCTGAGAGCAAGGCGGATGAGCCAAATTTCGACGAATCAGAGGCGGATAACGATAAATTTGAAGATATAAACGAGCAAGAAGCGCTAGGCGAACTCGATGATTTTGAAATAGCCGTAAAAGAAGAGGATTTTAACGGGCTTGATTTGGATGACGAGTCTGTGGGCGAAATAGCCGAGCAAAACGAGTCTCAAGAGGCTAAATTTGAGGCATTTGGCGACAGCATAGAAGATATAAAGAACCAAATCGACGAGATAGACGCCATGGACGAAGAGGTATTTGAGACTACTAGCGACGAGCTGGAGGCTAAAGGCGCCGAGGATGCGGACGAGAGATTTGTAGAACTAAACGCCAAGCCTAACGATACCGGTTTTGAAAACTCTCAGGAACCAAGCGTAGAGTTTGCGTCAGAGGATGATAAAGAGTCTCAAATATCCATAAGCGACGAAGCGGCCCAAGAGCATCCAAAAGACGCCGCTACGGACGATGAGATAAAATTTGACGAGACCAAAGAGCAAGAGATACAAGACGAGATTTTAGACGGTGCGGACTTTTTGGTCGATGATACGGACGGCGAAGCGCTTGACGAAAAAAACGAAGAGCCTAAAAATGATGAAAATTTAACGCAAGAAGCCCTAGATGACGAGGTTGCGGACGAGGGCTTTACGGTGGATGAGCAAACAGGAGCGCTAACGCCCGGCGATCAAGCCGATCAAAATGAAGAAAAAGAGGCTCAAAGCGAGCCTGCCGGTACCGGCGAATTTGATGCGGGCAAATACAGCCAAATCGAGCAGATTAGCGAAAAGGATATGGCTTTAGCGTTAAACGAGAGCGGATTTGACGTAAGCGAAGTAGCGGAGTCGCAAGATAAAAGCGCAAAAATAGACGAAATAAAGGCTCAAATTTCAGATGCGGTGACTAAAAATTTGGAAGCTTCCTTGCAAAACGGCGAGCTACGAGAAGCCCTAAAAAACCTCAATATTAAAATTAGCATTAGCTTTGAGGAAAAGTAGTTGAAAGGGCAAATTTTAATCGTCTCAGGCCCGAGCGGCAGCGGTAAGAGCACGCTTTTAAGCCGTCTTTTAAAAGAGGAGAAGGATTTATATTTTTCTATCTCGACTACGACTAGAGCGCCTAGACAGGGCGAAGCGCACGGCGTTAATTACTATTTTACGGATGAAAAAGAGTTTAAAAAGGGTATCGACGAGGGCGAGTTTTTAGAATGGGCATGCGTGCATAATAACTACTACGGCACTTCGCTAAAGCCGGTTTTAAGGGCGTTAGATGCCGGTAAAATAGCCATCTTTGATATCGACGTGCAAGGATTTAATATCGCAAAATCAAAGCTCGGCGGACTAATCACTTCCGTTTTTATCACTACGGCAAACAAAAGCGAGCTAAATTTTAGGCTCTCAAACCGCGGTACGGACTCCGCTCAAACTATCCAAAAACGCCTAGAAAACGCAGTCGGCGAGATGGAGCATATTTTGGAGTACGATTATTTTTTAGTAAACGACGACTTGCAAAGCTGCTACGAAAATTTACGCTCGATTTTACGCTCGATGCGCTTAAGGACGTTAAGCTTAAACGTCGAAGAGATTATTAAAAACTGGAATAATTGATAAATTTATGATAATATCACGAAAATCAAAGGAGAAAAAATGGGTTCGATGAGTATGGGTCATTGGCTAGTTGTTTTGGCGATTATCGTCTTGCTTTTCGGAGCTAAAAAGATACCGGAACTAGCAAAAGGTTTAGGCAAAGGCATAAAGACGTTTAAATCAGAAATGGAATCCGAAGATAAGCCAGAAACGCAAAAAGTAGAGGAAAAACAGGCTAGTCAAAGCGAAACCAAGGCTGACGAGACGGTAAAAACTGCATAGGCGAAGCATTGAAAGAATTAGTAATTTCCGAAATAAAAAAATTTATCGATTTTGACTTTGTGCTGGAAAAGCCAAAAGATAAGGGCCTAGCGCACTACGCTATGCCTACTTTTAGCCTAGCAAAACAGCTCAAAAAATCCCCCGTAGCCATCGCCGCCGAGCTGGCGTCTAAATTTGAAGATAGCGAAGTTTTTGAAGCTACTGCGCTAAACGGATATATAAATTTTAAACTAAAGCCCGCATTTTTGGATAAATTCGCCTCGGCTAGCCTTGCAAATCCGAGCGATTTTGCAAAAGGCGGCGCAACTAGCGGCGAGAAAATTTTGCTCGAGTATGTCAGCGCAAACCCGACGGGCCCGCTTCACATCGGGCACGTTAGGGGCGCGGTTTTCGGCGATACGCTAGCTCGCGTCGGCCTTCACATCGGCGAAAATATCACAACCGAGTACTATATCAACGACGCAGGCAATCAAATCGAGCTTCTAGGCACGTCTATTTCGCTTTGGGCGCGCGAAAATTTATTCGGGCAGAGCGTGGCGTATCCGGAGAAATTTTACCGCGGCGACTATATCGAGCCTATCGCAAAAGAAGCGCTAGAAAAATTTGGCAAAGAGATATTTTACGACGAGAGTCGAAATCTCGAACTGGCTGAGTTTGGCAAGGATAAAGTGCTTGTTTTGATCAAGCAAAATTTAGCCGATGCTCAAATTTTCATCGATAACTGGGCTAGCGAAAAGAGCTACTATGACAAGCTCCCCCTCACGCTAGAACGCCTAAAAAGCGAGAACGGCATCTACGAGAGCGAGGGTAAAATCTGGCTAAAATCAAGCGAAGTGGGCGACGAAAAAGACCGCGTTATCGTGCGCGAAGACGGTCGCGGCACCTATCTAGCCGGCGACGTAGTGTATCACGACGATAAATTTAGGCGCGGATTTAATCGCTGTATCAACATCTGGGGCGCCGATCACCACGGCTATATCGCACGTATGAAGGCCGCGCTGCATCTGCTTGGGTACGACGAAAATCGCCTCGAGATCATACTTTCGCAGATGGTGAGCCTGCTAAAAGACGGCGAAGCCTCCAAGATGAGCAAGCGCGCAGGCAACGTCGTGCTGATGAGCGACGTGGTCGAGGAGATCGGCTATGAGGCGCTTAGATTTATGTTTCTTAGCAAGCGCTGCGACACGCACCTAGAGTTTGACGTGGACGAGCTAAAGCGCGAGGACAGCTCAAATCCGATATTTTATATCAACTACGCGCACGCAAGGATCAATCAAATTTTCGCAAAAGCGGGCAAAAACGCCGCCGATGTCGCGGGCGTAAAATTTGCAAATTTAAACGAAGACGGCAAAAATTTGCTGTTTGAAGCGCTCACGCTAAACGATATCTTAGTCGATAGTTTTAATACGCGCTCGATGAATAAAATTTGCGACTACCTAAAGAGCTTGGCTGCGAATTTTCATAAATTTTACAACGAAAATCGCGTCGTAGGCAGCGAGAACGAAGACGAGCTTCTAAAGCTTTTTGCTGTCGTCGCGCTCTCTATTAAAA
>CAUQRE010000030.1:0-8055 GCA_963520315.1 uncultured Campylobacter sp.
ATATACTCACAATAAAGTCCGCTGGAATGGCATGCCAGGCGCATTCAACAAAAATAATGCAAATCTTAACTTCAGATTCGTAGGTACTTTTATAGCTGCTCTTGACGACAATTTCTTTGGTGTTTTGGGTCTAAGATACGCAGCAAATGACGGTTCTGGATTTAATGGCGATACCACCAATACTACAAGCTCATTTGGTGTAAGAGAATTTTATCTTGGCTACAACATAAATAATACTACAATAACAGCTGGTAAGCAATTTGTTAAAACATATTTTGACGATGATTTGGTAGGAACTGGCTTAAGAGTACAAAACACTGATATATCAGGTCTTACTTTGGTTGGTGTTGCTTTTGACGCACTTGAAACCGATAGCATTGACTATGACGGTCGACTACTATCAGGCTTAGCAGGATCAAAAAGCCTTAACTACTATGGCGTGGGCGCAATGGGAAGCTATGATCCTGTAAACTTTAAAGCTTGGTGGGCATATCTTGAGGATACCGCAAATTTATTTGCAGCTGATGCGGCTTTGAAATTTGACCTAGATGCAGTAAAACTAGGCTTACAAGCACAATATGTTCACAATGAGTCAGACGACAACAACTTTGGCGATGCAAATTTCTTTGCAGCTAAAGGTGATGTAGGATTTGCCGGAGTCGGTTTAAATGCTGGTTATATCTACTATAAGGCCAAAGACGATAAAAAATCTTTCGTAACTGTTGAAGATAACGGCAAATTAATCAATCCGGGCAAATTACTTAACTCTGTAATGAACGGTAGCGCTCAATACTACAACAATATCAAAGACAAAAACGACTATTGGTTTGTCGGAGCGTCATATAAATTTAACGAGTTTGGCTTGTATGCTAACTATATAGACGGTAAAGGCTATAGCCATAGATACCTCAAGAGAGTTGATAGAGATGAGTGGAATGTCGGCGGTAGCTATGCTTACAGCAAAAAGCTTAACTTCTCTACATTCTATGCAGCTGCTAAAGAAAAAGATGGAGATCTCAAAAATAAACACGACCGCATAAGATTTGAGGCTAAATATAGCTTCTAATCGAAAAGGTTAGTTTTATGCTATAATCCCAAGCAAATTTCCCTTGCTTGGGATTTTTAAATTTATTAAAAAGGTTTTTCATGAAATTTATGCGTTTTTCGCTTTTAGCGTGTCTTTTTGCTTTTTCTTTAAATGCCGCCGATGAGCCGAGTTATATATTTGAGGCAAAGGGCGAATTTGCAAAAGAGTTAAAAAGTTTGGTAGAAAAATATTCTAAAGACGAAAACATAAGTATAAATGTTTATGAAAAAGCTCCCGAAACGGATAGTGGAGGTAAATTTTTAAATATCGGAGTAGATAGCAAAAGAAGATATAGTGTAGAAAAAGGTCGAGAACTATACGCTAAAAACTGCGCCTCTTGTCACGGTGAAGACGGTAGTAAAAGAGCTTACGGCTCATCAGAAAAGCTAACTAAAATAAGCGCTGAGGCTATCGAAGCTGCTTTTTCAGGCTATCTAAATGACTCGGAATACGGCGGAAATATGAGAAATCTAATGAAAACCGTAGCAGCAAAAACGACCTATAATGATTTAGGTGCTATAATAGCTTTTTTAAAGGGTAAGGATGCGCTACTATCTAGCGACTCTTCTACTGAAAATTCCGATGTTTCAACTACTCCAACCCAAGGAAGCTATCTAAAATAATCAAAATTTGCCGAGTTTTTTAGACTCGGCTATCTCCAGATTTTTCTTACTTTATGTCAGTTTCTATATTATATTTCGGTAAATGTTTGGTAATTTTTAATGAGAATCTTTAGATTTTTAAGCTTACTAAAGGTTATTTTATGCTAATATTCCAAAATATTTAATTTTATTTGAGGAGAATATAAATGAAGATTGCTAAAATTTCATTGGCAACTTTGGTTGCACTAGGTGCTTTTTCAACTGTAGCGAGTGCTACGCCTCTTGAGGAAGCTATTAAAAACGTAGACCTTTCAGGATATGCTAGATATAGATATAACAATGTAGCAGTCAAAAACGCTAACGGCGTAAAAAATAATACGACTGCACATCATCAGTTTAAGTCAGAATTTTCTTTTAAAGCTGCGCTTGATGATAATTTCTTCGGTGTTTTAACACTTAGATATAATTCATCTGATAGTTCTGCTTTTGGTGCTGACAATAGAACTGACAACACTGATACTACAAGCCCATTTAATGTTAAAGAATTTTACTTAGGATATAAAGTAGGTGCTACTACTATAACTGCAGGTAAACAAACTATAGGTTCATTCTTTACCGATGATGCTGTAGGCACCGGCGTAAGGGTAGAAAATCAAGATATTACCGGCTTGACTCTAACCGCATTTGCATTTGACGCTCTAGAGAATAACAATGAGAGCGACGGTGCTATTTATACTAATGCTCCTGGTATTTTCAATAATAACCTATATGCAGTAGCTGCTATCGGTTCTTATGATCCAGTAAGTTTCCAACTATGGTATGCATCTTTAGTTGATTCGGTTAATCTTATCATAGGTGACGTAAACTTTAGCTTTGATATTACCGATAGCGTTAATGTCGGAGCAAGGGCTCAATATGCTCACGCGGACATAGACAATGATGTAGGCGCAAATTTTAAAGACACCGATTTTTATGCTACAGAGCTTGGTACTAAACTATTTGGTGCTGACGTAGCTGCCGGTTATATCGGATATAAAGTTCATGATAAAGCTAACGGTTTTGTAAGTCTAGAGGATCAAGGTTCATTTATAGAGGTTGGCGAGATAAAATCAGCCCTTGATTACACTGCTCTTCAAGGTAGAGGTAACTTCTGGTTCTTAAAAGGCGGATATACTTTTGCTGATAAATTTAGACTAGGCGGCGAGTACTCTAATGGTAAAGTTAGAGATGCTGCAAACGTAAAAGAGAAGTATCAAGAGTATGTAGCTAGACTATCTTATGATTACAGCGCTAAGCTTCAGTTCTCAAGCTTCTACGCTTATGAAATCAATAAACACCAAGATAGCTCGAAAGATAAGACTAAATTCTTAAGATTCCAAGCTAAATACTCATTCTAATTTAAGACCTCGGGCTTAGTCCCGAGGTTTATTTTTACTCTTTTAAATTTTCTTTCGATGGTTATTTAAACTGCTTGATTTTTCGTATTTTCCTTAAGTATCGCCCATTCTACGCTGTTCATTTATATTTATAGTTGTATAAAGTCGGCAAAATCATTACAACTCTAAAATGTATGTGTCAGATTAAACTACGGATTGAATTAAAGGACTCAAGATAGTCCAAACTAACCCTTTTTAAAGAGTATATTGATGGCTAGTGCTGTGAATTTATTTTGTTGTTGCTAAAGCAGCTTCTGTACTTTAAAATATATCGTTATGCTGATAAAGGGCCTTTGCCCTTGTAAGAAGAGGAAGTAAATTTAAAGAAGTAGGTTTAGAATAAGTTGTGAAGCCCTCTATTATTTTTTCATAAAAGTATTCCGTTCTACGCCACCCAAATTTTAGCTAATTATGACAGATGTGAAAATATTTGTAGTTACACCCCAAAAACCAGAAAGACAGAATTTAAAGCGCTTTTATAAAAAATAAAATTTCTAAAATGTCTTATTTGGCTAAATTTAAAAGTATCTACATGTAAAATTTTTACGTAAAGAATGTCTGAATATACATTTTGCAACATAGCTGCCATAGTAAGTCAAGTATACGTATTTATTAGCAAGGCCTTAAGTAGCTTTTTTAAAAGAAAATGCCGATACTTATACAATAAGGCATTATTCAAACTAAATCAAAGTCGGCTTATTTGTCTATTGATGTAACGATCCGAGTTATTTTGTGGTAATTCGTATTAGATGCCCTGTCTACTTTATGAGAATTTTACCCTACAAGCCGTTACATCATTTTTGGTATTTGAAAACCCCCGTTGCTATTTAAATCTAAAACGGTAGCAGTATCGTTAATGGACGACGCATTAAAGCCCTGGTAGTAAAATTATTAACATAAAGTCTAGCGTTTATAAATCCGCTAGAAACGCGAGCGTTTAAATTTATCGCGCTACGGCCAGTTTTGATTCAGGTTAATCTCAGCCTGGGTTATCTCGTAAAAACTACCTTAGATATCGTTTTTTACGTTTTAATGCTTAACAGCCTACCCATGCGGCAAATTTCCGCTAAATTTGATTTACAGATTTAGCCTTGAAGTATTACCTAAATTTACTAGTTTTTTTAAAGCTACGAAAAATAAGCTATCAGCAAAAATCATAAAAATTTACTATCGCGGCGGTAAAATATCCAAATTTAGCTTCTTTGTCCTCATGGCGGTAGCAAAAGGTATCGACGGCGCGAGAGCCGTTACGCAAATAAAATTTGAGCCGTGCGCATCCTACTTTACTGCCGCTAGTATGCGTATCGCTGATAAAATCCGTTGAAGGCATAAAGCAAGTAGCGCAGATTTAAGGGCGGATAAAAATTACTACGACACAAAGCTAAACAAATCAATAAACTATTCGAGCAAACTCCATATTTCTTAATGCGGTAACGACGCGTTTTTTATGAGCAAATTTGACGCCTCGCTCCAGGCCTAAATTTAACCTTCTAAAAAGATACGATTTGCTAAATTTAAATCAAGGCGCGAATATATTTGTGAGATAAAAAGATGTAAAGCAAGTGTAAAACTGCGAGTAGGGTAGGGGCTTTCGCCCCGCAAATTATGCCAAAGTAGCTTTTAGCATCCATATAGCTTTTTCGTATTTGGCGATTTGATCTTGCGCCATAGTCACGGTCGTGCTGTCTTTTGCTTCCTCAGCGACTTCTTCTAGCTTTTTAAATTCGCCCAGCAAGTGCTCGTATTCGGCCAAAACGCCTTTTAAAACCTCGGTTGGGGTGTAGCTATCTTTGTTATCTGTTTTTGGATGAGCTAGCTTGTTTAGCTCTTCTATTTTGGTGATAGCTCTACCGCCTAGCTGTATAGCGCGCTCAGCGACATCGTCAAATATCTCTGCCATATCTTCATAAGCTTTTTCGGTGTATTCGTGAACGCTAAAGAACTGAATGCCTTTTACATACCAGTGGTAGTCGTGAAATTTAACGAATAACGCATGAGCGTCGGCCTGAATCTGATTTAATTGAGTAACAACTTTTGACATTTTGTCTCCTTTGATGTGATTTATGAGTGAAATTATAGCATAAAAACCTTAAAGAAAAATATATTAGCTAATAAAAATTATCATCTGATATTTTTTAAGATTATAGTTATATTTTTAAAGTGCCGATTTAAAGCCCTCAAGCCTTAGCGCAGCAAACGATTTCTCGTAATATAAAATTTGATTTACGCAATTTGGGCAATATTAGGCGCAAAAGCCTGCGACGTGATACGATTTACGTAGCCTCTTGCATAAAGCGCCCTAAAGGCCGCAAGCCGGGACTAAAAAGCAAATTTAAACTACGGCCGAAATTTGCTTTTAGCCAAAGGCACTTTTAGCTAGAAATTTATGCTTAATAGCATTTTGTTTGCCGTAAAGCTCGCTCGCATCCGCCGCAAAATTTATACGTAGCACCCAAGATGCTACGCCTTAAAAACGTTTTTCGCTATAATCACGCGTTAAATTTTAAAAAGGATACGAATGAAAAAGTTTTTATTTGCCGCCGTTATGCTTTTTAGCGCGGCGTTTGCGACTGACTTGCAAAGCGAAAATTTAGCTAGCCTAAAAGCCCAGTGCCAAAGCGGCGATGCAGCAAAATGCGCGGCTTTGGGAGATGCGTATTATGAAGAATACATCGCTTCTGGAGACGAGGAGGCGCGCAAGCTATCAGCCGCAGCTTTTAAAGAGGCGTGCGATAAAGGAGACGGCGAAGGCTGCGCGGGACTAGGGCTGTCTTATATCGACGAGGGCGACGCGGCCGCGAGCGAAAAGCTACTCGAAAAAACCTGCGATGAGCTAAAAACCGCTACCGCGTGCTACAATCTCGGCTTTTTTAAAATCGACGGGCATGGTGGCTTTAAGCAAGACGTAAAGGGAGCGATGAAATACTACGAAAAGGCTTGCGACCTTGGCTATGCGGCAGGTTGCGACGAGTTAGGCGGCATCTACAACGTAGGCGAAGCGGACGTAAAAGCGGATGAAAATAAGGCTCTAAAATACTACGAAAAATCCTGTGCGCTAGGCGGTAGAGACGGTTGCGACGCGGTAAAACTGATAAAAGGCGGTAAATGAAAATCTTATTATTTGCGCTACTTGCGGCGCTAAATTTATTCGCTAGCGAGCCGGGCCTTTCGCCATTGCTAGCCGCAGATACGCTAGAAAAGCTCAAAAAATGCAAAAATCCAGACCTAAACGCTACCAAAGAGTGCGTGCAAGCGGGCATGGTAGCCGCAAATTCCAAGCAAGACTACGGCGCGGCGGAGGGGCTATTTAGCCTAGCCTGCGCCAAAGGAGACGGCGAGGGCTGCTTTTATCTGGGCGAACTTTATAAAAACAACCTAGTAAAAGCCTCGGATAAGAGCGAGCGCGAGACCAAGATTAGCGCGTATTACAAGGCTAGCTGCGTCCTTTATGAGTATTTGCCCGGTTGCTTGGCGCTAGCCAATTTCATACAAGAAGAGCTGGGCGACGAGGTGCAGTCGTTTGCGATAAACAATACCCTATGCAACAAAAAATACGCTCCCGGATGCTACAACGTGGGCTGGATGATAGAGCGAACGGGAGGCGATATAGGCGAGATGATGGAGTATTACGAGCGCTCGTGTAAGCTAGGCTACGTAGGCGGCTGCGAGAGGGCGGCGTGGCTGTATGAGGGAAATTTCAACGAAAACAGATACGAGCAAGTAAAAAAAGACGCGAAAAAGGCAAAGCAAATGCGAAAAAAGGCGTGCGAGCTAGGAGATAAGCAAAGCTGCTAGGCGGCGCGTCTTGCCCTTGCTTAGATTTTTGCTTGCGGCTAAGGGCTTGCTACGATAAATTTTACCTTGCTTCGCAAAATTTAGCAAGGCAATTTAGATTTCGCGTCGCCTTTGATTTTATCTTGCCGCGGCAAGGTAGCCTGCTTGCGACCGCAAGGTAATTTCCCTAGTTATTGCCGAAATACGGCTTTGCTACCGTAAGCGCGCACGGCGGAGTAAAAGCGGTTTTATAGGGCGGCTTGCGCGGAGGGCGTCTTTAAAAGAGCGCAAATTTTAGCTCCGTAAGCAAAGGCCGTATTTGCGCCAAATTTAGGTCGCTTGCATTGCGTACCTCGGCTTTTGATTAGGCGGTCTAGGCTCGGCGAGCAAACTACTGCGTTGCGGCGTTTGATAGATTGTGCTAGGCGGCAGTCTCTTGCCACAAATTTTGCGCTAAAATTTAGCCGAATTTAGCGCAAAAGTAACGAATAAATTTAAAGGAGAAAAATGAAAAAATTACATTCTGTATTTGCAGCCTCGCTGATAGCCAGCGCTGTAGCCTCGGCGCAAGACGCCGCACCATACGAGCTAGACTTAACGACGACCACCACATCGACTGTCTACGGAGACTACTGGGACCGCCGTATAGGCTCGCACGATACGAGATTTTTGATATTTAGAGCGCTAGAAGACGGCGTGGAGCTTTGGGGTATGGAGATAAACAGGGGCAGATGCTCTGCGCGGTGGAACGATTTTATAGGCTTGGGATACGATGCGAAAGCGACGATCCGCGTGGGTAAAAGGGACGAAAATTTCGTGGATATAGAGCAGAAGATGCCAAACAAGGACGATCCCGAGGATTTCGATTGGAAGTCGGTTCAAAAAATACCTCTAAAAGACGTGCGAGCGCGGCTGGGTAAGGGTTTTGAGCTAAATTTTAGCGAAGAGATCAAATTTACGCTAGATGAGGAATGCGGCAAGATAATCGAGGTCAAAGTCGATACGAATCTGGGAAGCTGGGTCACTAGATTTAACTAAATTTAGGCGTTTTAACGCAAGCAAACGCCGCAAAACGCGCGCCGCAACCTTGCTTAAATTTGGTCGTTTGCTTAATTTTCACGTAAAATTTCCTCGCGTCCAAACGGGCGCTAAATTT
>CAUQRE010000031.1:0-8040 GCA_963520315.1 uncultured Campylobacter sp.
GAAACTTTTTTTCTATTTTTATCTAGTCTTTCGAATTTAACGAAACCGTCGATTAGCGCAAAAATCGTGTGATCTTTGCCTAGGCCGACGTTGCTGCCCGCGTGAGTAGCGGTACCGCGCTGGCGGATGATGATGTTGCCCGCGCGAACGAATTCGCCGCCGAATTTTTTAACGCCTAAGCGTCGTCCGATGGAATCTCGGTTATTTTGGGTTGAGCCTTGACCTTTTTTGTGTGCCATATCAGTTCCTTTTTAAATTAAACTTACTCGTCTCACTTCGATATACTTCGTTGAAAATTCGATATTTGATACTCACGACCCATGCGGTCGCTGCGTTCAAATCCCGATTTTCGTCTCGTCTATCTTTGCGATACATCGCGATCGGCTTATTGGCCTGCGATACTTACGACTTTTACGCGCGTAAACTGTCTTCTAAAACCGCGTTTTAGTTTTGAGTCTTTGCGTCTGCGTTTTTTGTAAATAACGACTTTTTTATCCTTGCCCTCGTTTACGACTTCAAGAACGACTTTCGCACCCTTTACGAACGGCGCGCCTACCTTTACTTCACCGTCGTTTACGCACAAAACGTCCATAATCTCAACTGATGATTTTGCTTCAGCACTGAAATGGTCAAGCTTAAGATATTCGCCTTCGCTGACGCGATACTGCTTGCCACCGTGCTTAAATATAGCGTATTTTGACATACTCTACCTTTCTAAATTTGGTAAGACCAAAAAGCGCTTTTGGTTTTCAAAAGACTTGGGGAGCTTTGTTGGTTGTGAGAGACGGATGATACCTAAAAATTTATAAATTTTGGTTTAATGTCCTAGCTTTTAAAATTTAGTCCGCCAGGTTTTTAGGTCACGCGCAAGAGCAAAAATCCTTCTTAAACTTTCCGTCATAGCGTAAAATTTAACCTCGTTTTAGATATAATCGCCCAAATTTAAGCAAATTTGAGCCAAAACGCTCGGCAAGATAAATTTAGGACGAAAATGGCAGGCGAAGACCAAGAAAAAACCGAAGAACCCACCTCCAAAAAAATAGAAGACGCGCGCAAAGACGGCAACGTCCCCAAAAGCCAGGATTTAGCCGGCTTCGTCACGCTTGCGGTCGCGATCTTCGTCGTAGTGGCGCTTCTTGGCTTCATCGGCGATCAGTTTTTCACGCTATATAACTACTATCAGAGCCTCATCGGGCAGGAGTTTACGCGCAAGCTGCTCTTTAGCGTCGCGATCACGACGATATTTCGCACTCTGCTCATCATCCTACCTATCGCCGTTTGCATCGCGATCGCGGGCGTCGTCGCCAACCTCATGCAGTTTGGATTTATATTTACCACTAAGCCTTTGGAGCCAAATTTAAACAAAATCAACCCGATAAAAGGGCTCAAAAATCTCTTTTCTCTTAAAAAACTGATAGACGGCATCAAAATGGTGCTCAAAGTCACGGCGGTTTTCACGGTCGGGTTTTTGATGTTTTTTAGCTTCATCAAAGAGCTGCCGCATACGCTGTTTTTCTCGATGGCGGCGCAGCTGGCGTGGCTAAAAGAAAAAATGCTGATTTTAGCCGCCGTGATGCTAATAGTGATGTTTATCATCGGGCTTCTTGACGTGCTGATCGTGCGTTTTCAGTATTTTCGCGACCTAAGAATGAGCAAGCAGGAGATCAAGGATGAGTACAAACAGATGGAGGGCGACCCGCAGGTAAAAGGTCGCATCCGCCAGCTGCAAATGCGAGCCGCGCGCAACAGGATGATGCAAAATATCCCGCAAGCAGACGTCATCATCACCAACCCAACCCACTACGCCGTCGCGCTTCGCTACGATAAAACAAAGGAAAAAGCGCCGGTGATCCTCGCTAAAGGCGTGGACTTTCTAGCGCTTCGCATCAAGCAAATCGGAGTGCAAAACAACGTCAAAATCGTCGAAAATCCGCCGTTAGCGCGCGAGCTATATAAGATGTGCGAGGTAAATGATATGATCCCCGCAGAGCTCTTTCGCGCCGTCGCCGAGGTGCTAAGCTTCGTCTATATGAGCGACAAACAAAAATTCGGCGATAGGCTGAAGTGAAATTTAAATTTGACTTTTTGGCTGTAAATTTGAAGCCAAATTCGGAGTCAAATTTACGCCGCTCAAATTTGGATAAATTTTAGAATTTTTCTCGCTGAGACCCGCACCTTTAAAATACTAAATTTGGTTTGGTTAAATTTTGCGTTGCAAGTTTGGCTTCCTTGAGCAAAAAACAACCGTTTGATGTTGTTTTTTGCTTTGTTGTAAAGGGGGTGGGGGCTTAAATTGCGAAGTCGCTCCCCACCCCCTTTAATCCCCTCCCCCTACGACGCTTTTAAGGTGGCGACACAGCTTTGCTGACGCAAAGTGTCGCAAATTTAAATTTGACATTTTCAAGGTACGGATCTCGGTGGGTAAAATCTGTAAATTTGACTTCAAATTTGAACGTAAAAAAGTTAAGGCGAAGTATTTTTTGTTCTAGACGAGGCGCTTTTAAATTCGGCTCGGTCATTACCGACGAGGTAACTCCCGTCGCCGAATTTAAAAGCAACGAAGTATAGGGCAAAAAGACAAGCCGCAAAGGCAGCTTGTCTAAAGGCAAGATTATTTAATAAATCCGTACAGATTAGCTAATACCCAACCCACCGCGCACGAACTAAACACGCCGATAAGACCCGGGATGATGAAGCTATGGTTGATGACGTATTTACCGATATGGGTTGTGCCGGAGCGGTCAAATTGCACGGCTGCAAGGTCGCTCGGATAAGTAGGAAGGATAAAGTATCCGTAGCAAGCCGTAGCAAACGCGACGATGATGCCCGGATCCACTCCGATCTGAACGGCGAGCGGTACGAACGTCGCAGCGGCTGCGGCTTGAGAGTTTAGGAACTTAGAAATCAGCATACCTACGACGATATACATCCATGGATAAGCTTTCATCACCTCTCCTAGCGAGCCTTTTAACATCTCGATATGAGAGTGGAACATCGTCTCAGCCATCCAGCTGATGCCGTAGATCGCGACAAGCGCCACCATACCGCTGTGGAAAATCTCGTTTTGAGCGATTTTAGCAGCCTTGATGCCTGAGTAGATCATCATGATGGACGCGGCTAATAGCATGAAAATTTGGATCGTATCGACCATGCCTAGAGGGGCGGTCTTTTTCATAGTATCTTTTACTACGATGCTAGCGTTTGCGACGGTTTCGGTCTTGTCGCCTTTAGTAATAACTACGTTGCCGTCTTGAAGCACGATGGTTTGAGTTACTTTTTTGTCTTTATCTAGGACTTCTACGTTAGTAAATTTAGTAGCGTCTTTTACCTTACTGTCTTTTACGTTTGAGACGACTTTGCTACTATCTACGGTAGAGACTACTTGACCGTCTTTTACGGTGATGTTTTTAACTACTTTTTTATCCACTACGATTTCAATAGATTTACCCGGGACGTCGCTAGTCCAGCTAGGGCGAAGCTGTTTATAGTAGCCAAGCACCGCCACGATAGCGATGGTAGCGAGAAATATCCACATCACGTTCCACTGTTTAGCAGGAAGTTTTTCGCCGATTAGAGAGTGAGATTCGTCTGAGCCGTAGATATATCTTCTTTGCTCAGGGTCTTTGATCTTCTCTTGAAACTCGGGGTCTTTATCTAAGTCTTTACCTCTAAAGATCGAGTAAGTACCGATGATAAGCATACCGATAAACGTAGACGGGATAGTGACTTTTAGCAAGTCCACGTAGCTGGTAAATCCGTCGATATGAACGGTGCCCGTGCCTAGCAAAACGGCGACCATAGATACGCCCGCAACCGAAACCGGGCTAGCGATGATAGCTAGCTGAGACGAGATCGTGGTAGCAGCTAGCGGTCTTTCCGGACGGATGCCGCTTTTGATAGATACGTCGTAAATGATCGGCAGTAGCGTATAAACCGTGTGTCCGGTGCCGCATAGAACCGTTAGCGTCCAACCGCAAAGAGGCGCCAAAATACAGACGAATTTAGGATTTTTTCTTAGCGCTTTTTCTGCGATTTGAAGCATAACGTCAAGACCGCCCGCAGCTTGCAGCGTAGCGCTTGCTACGACGACGGCTAGGATCGTGAGGATAACGTCGATAGCGGGCTTGCCCGGCTTCATACCGAATGCAAATACCAAGATAACAAGACCGATGCCGCCTAGTACGCCCAGCGCCATACCGCCTTTTTTAGCGCCGTAAAACAGACATCCGAGTACGACTATTAGTTGGAGAGTGAACTGCGTGCTTTCACTCAAACTGGTTAGGAATTCCATTTTTTCTCCTTTTAGGAAATTATGGCGCGATTATATAAATATTAAAATTAAATACTAATAAAAAAATTAAAAATACATTCGTATATATTAATCTTACGTTTAATAATAAATTTTATCGGTTCTATAAATTTAAAAATTAAATACCCTTTTTAAATGCGTTTAAAAGAAAATTTTATATATAATCCTAAGATAAAAAATTAATAATTATACTTAAGGAGCAAACATGCAGATTCCTATTCACTACGGCAAAGAGGATATCGTCGATCTAAACGTTCCGGAAAAAAATTTACTAGGCGTTTTTAACCCCAACCCAGTGGCCAAATTCGACGAAACGGCGCTCATTGCAAAGGCTCTGGCAAATCCGATAAATCAAAAAAGCTTTGACGAGTTTATCGCAGGCGACGAAAAGATCGTTATCATCGTAAACGACGGCACCAGGCCCACGCCGACGGCCAAAGTTTTAAAGCAAATTTACCCTAAAATCCGCGATAAAAATAAAACCTTCATCATCGCCACGGGCTGCCACAGAGAGGGCACGCTAGAAGAGTACGAAATGATCTTCGGCAAAGAAATTTACGCGGAACTTAACGCCAAAGGCGAAGTATGCGACCACGACTCTAAAAAAGATGAAATGAGCTATCTGGGCGAGTCCAAAAACGGCACGCAGATGTATCTAAACAAAATCGTAGCCAAAGCAAAAAAAGTGATCGTCATAGGCTCGGTCGAGCCGCACTATTTTGCGGGCTACACGGGCGGGCGCAAGGCGTTTTTACCAGGCGTCGCCAAATACGAAACCATCGAGCAAAACCACAAACTAGCCCTTAGCGCCGACGCTCAGGCGCTGCGTTTAGAAGGCAATCCCGTGCATGAAGATATGATCGACGCGATGAAAGTTCTAGCGCACATCGACGTTTTTTCGATCCAGACGGTGCTTGACAGCGAGCACGGCGTATATTACGCAAGCGCGGGAGACCTCAACGACAGCTTTTACGACTGCGTGAAAAAGGCCGACGAGGTCTTTTGCGTAAATATCCCGCGCAAAGCAGATATCGTGATATCAGTCGCGCCCTATCCGATGGACGTCGATCTCTATCAAGCGCAAAAGGCCTTAGACAACGGTAAACTAGCGCTCGCGCAGGACGGAATTTTAATAATGGTCGCAAAGTGCCGCACAGGCATCGGCCCAAAGCCGTTTTTTAACCTAATGGCGTCCGCGCCGACTCCGCAAGAGGTGCTGGAAAAAATTTCAAACGAATTTCACCTAGGCTATCACAAGGCTGCTAAAATGGCCGAAATTTCGCTCTGGGCGCAGACCTGGGCGGTGAGCGAGCTTAGCGACGATGAGATGCGAGCCGTGCATCTAAAGCCATACCACGACATCCAAAAGGCCGTGGACGACGCGCTCGCGCAAAAGGGTGCGGACGCTAAAATCATCATCCTGCCGTTTGGCTCGATGACGGTGCCTAAGGTTTAAGCTTGGCGAAATTTCTTTACTACGACGCAAGCGCGGGCATTAGCGGCGATATGAATTTAGGCGCGCTGGTGGGGCTCGGAGTGGATTTTGGCTATCTTTGCGCCGAGCTCGAGAAGTTAAATTTAGCCGGCGAATTTAAGCTAGAGCGCAAAAACGTGCTAAAAAACGGCATCGCCGCGACCAAAATCGACGTCGTGTCGCTAAAATCGCAGCCTCACGCCAGAAGCTACGCGGGTATCAGGCAAATTTTAGAGAGTTCAAATTTAAGCCGGAGCTGCAAGCAAAGAGCTGGCGCGATATTTCGCACCGTCGCGCAGGCGGAGGCCAAAGTCCACGGCACGGACGTCGATCGGGTACATTTCCACGAGCTCGGCGCGATCGATAGTATCGCGGACATCGCAGGCGCGGCGATCTGCTTTGAGTATCTTTTTGAAAAGCTCGGCGTCTCGCGCGTGCTAAGCTCCAAAATCGAGCTTGGCGGCGGCGTAGCGATCTGCGATCACGGCGCGCTTAGCGTACCTGCACCCGCCGTTTGCGAAATTTTAAAAGGCGTGCCCGTAAGTCTCGGACGCGCAAATTTTGAAATGACAACGCCCACGGGTGCGGCGATTTTAAAGGCCTGCGCAGATGAGTTTACGGACGATGCGAGCTTTAAAATCGAAAAGATCGGCTACGGCGCGGGCGGCAAAGACGCCGCGGGCTTTGCAAACGTGCTTCGCGCGATGATCTGCGAGGCGGATGAAAATTTGAACGATGAAAGCGGCGAGCCAAATTTAAGCGCGCAGGCTGGCTACGGCGAGGTTTGCAAACAAATTCTGATATCCACGAACATCGACGATATGGACGCCGAGAGCTTCGCGCTTGCGTGCGAAATTTTGCGCGAAAACGGCGCGCTAGACGTATTTAGCCGCTCTATTTTTATGAAAAAAGGGCGCGCGGGCTTTGAACTAAACGCGCTGTGCCGCAAACAGGACGCGCAAAATTTAAAGGATCTGATTTTTACGCACACGACGGCGATCGGCATCCGCGAGATAGAGGTTGCTAAAACCGAGCTAAAGCGCGAGTTTGCGCGGGTGCAGACGAAATTCGGCGAGATAGGGCTTAAAATTTCTGGCACCTGCCAAACGCAAAAAGCAAAGCCCGAATTTGACGACTGCAAGGCCGCGGCGCTCGCGCACGGCACGACGATAGAGCGGGTGCGAAAAGAGGCGCTAAAAATCTATGACGAAACTAGAAAAACTAAAGGCTGATCTGCGCGGGCTTGGCGAGCTAGCAGTCGCATTTAGCGGCGGCGCGGACAGCTCGCTATTGCTGCGCGCGGCGCACGACGCGCTGGGTGAGCGCGCGATCGGTATAACGATAAGATCGCCCTACATGTCCTCGCGCGAGATCGCCGAAGCCGTAGAATTTGCCCGCGCTTACGGCATCAGGCACGAAATTTTAGAGCTAGGCGTCGCGGAGGGGATCAAAGACAATCCCGAAAACCGCTGCTATCTGTGCAAAAAGGTGGTGTTTTCGCGGCTGATCGAGCGCGCCCGTGAGCTTGGCTTTAGCCGCGTCGCAGACGGCACGAACCGAGACGATCTGGGCGAACACCGCCCGGGGCTCAAAGCCAAAGAGGAGCTTGGCGTACTCTCGCCGCTGATAAATTTAACCAAATCAGAAATCCGCGAGCTATCGCGCGAGTTAAGCTTACCCACCGCTGAAAAACCGAGCTATGCGTGCTTGCTAACGCGCCTGCCGCACGGGCGCGAGATCGATGAGAGCGAGCTAAATTTGATCGAAGCGGCAGAAAATCTACTCATCGCAAGCGGCTACGCAAACGTCCGTGCGCGGTGCGACCGCAAAAATATAAAGTTGCAAATGCCCTTTTCCAGCATGCGGGACTTTCTAAACGACGCTAAATTTAAAAGCGTCGTTAGGCAGCTCGTGACGCTTGGTGCAGCGGACGTGACGCTTGATCTAAAGGGGCTTAGAGAGGATGTTTTGTATGAGAGAGGATGAAATTTTAGAGCTTTTCGCGGGGATAAAAAGCGGCCGCGTGAACGAGCAAGAGGTGCTAAAATACCTTAAAAACTATCCCTACGAGGACGTGGGTTGCGCCAAGATCGACACTCAGCGCGCCCTGCGAAACGGTGCGGGTGAAGTGATCTACGGCGAGGGTAAGACCGATGATGAAATTTTACGTATCGCAGAGGCGATCGGCGCGAGGCGGCAAAATATCCTAATCACGCGCACGAACGAGCGGGTTTTTGAGCGGTTGCGTGAAATCTTG
>CAUQRE010000032.1:0-8039 GCA_963520315.1 uncultured Campylobacter sp.
GAACTAGCATTTGCGGGGATTTGAGCTCCAAAATATCGCCGCTTAACGTAGCTAAAATTTTAGCCGCGACGGAGTAGTTTTGACTCGACGCGTAGATACAAAGGCTGTCTGAGCGCGCGCAAAGATGCTCGATGATAAACGGCAGCTCCTTGTCACTTTTACTAACGAATCTAAACTCGCCAAGCTCGCCGAAATGCCGCTTGTAAGCGCAAAAAATATAATCCAAAAAAGGCGCGTTTACGCCGATATCTTCGCCGATGATCAGTAGTGCGTTTTTCACTGTTTTCTCCTTTAAAAGCTAAAAATATCTTACATAAATTTAGCTTAAAATAGCGTTTTTTCAGTAGCGTTTAATCGCCGTTTGGATAAAATCTTCCAATTTTTTACTTCAAGGCGAACCTATGGATTACAAAGATACATTATTGCTTCCAAACACCGAATTTCCCATGCGCGGCAACCTGCCGGAAAACGAACCCAAACGCTTAAAATCGTGGTTTGAAGATAGAAAAATCTACGAAAAAATGAAAGCCAAAAGGCAAAAAGCCGCTAAAAGCTTCACTCTGCACGACGGCCCTCCATACGCCAACGGCAACATCCACATCGGACACGCGCTAAACAAAACCCTAAAAGACATCATCTTAAAAACGCACTATTTCTTCGGCGAAAACGTGAGATTTACGCCGGGCTGGGACTGCCACGGTCTACCGATCGAACAGCAAGTCGAAGTAAAACTGGGAGAAAAGAAAAAAAGCCTCGGCAAAACGCAAATCCGCGAGCTTTGCCGCGAACACGCCAGAGAATTTATCGAGGTGCAAAAGGAGAGCTTTAAACAGTTAGGCGTCGCCAGCGACTGGGACGACCCGTATCTGACGATGAAATTTAAATTTGAAGCCGAAATTTACAAAACGCTTTGCAAAGTCGCTAAACGAGGTCTTTTAGTCGAGCGTAGCAAGCCGGTGTACTGGAGCTGGGCAGCTAGAAGCGCTCTAGCAGAAGCCGAGGTCGAGTACGAGGATAAAGAGGACTACAGCATCTACGTAGCCTTTAAGCTAGGCGAAGAAGCCGCCGCAAAAATAGGCGCAAAAGACGCTCGAGCGGTCATCTGGACGACCACGCCTTGGACGCTGCCGGCAAACCAAGCCATCTCGCTAAATCCTAGCGAAATTTACGTTTTAACGTCTGAAAATTTGATATTTGCCAAAGAGATGCTTGGCGAACTGGAAAAAGAAGGGCTAACTAAGGGCGAAATTTTAAAAGAATTCGCCTCGGCAGAGCTTGAAAACCTACACGCTATAAATCCGCTAAACGGTAGAAAATCGCTATTTATCCTAGGCGATCACGTCACGATGGACGGCGGTACGGGCCTGGTTCACACAGCTCCCGGTCACGGCGAGGACGACTACCACGTGAGCCTAAAATACGGCATCGAAGTCATCATGCCGGTTGATGAAGGCGGTCTATACGACGAGACGCTAAAGGCGAAAAAGTTATTCCCAGATGACGTAGTAGACGAGCTAATCGGTATGCATATCTTTAAAGCCAACGAGAAAATTTTAGAGCTTCTAGGCTCAAATTTGCTAAAAGTTAGTAAATTCGTCCACTCGTATCCGTTTTGCTGGAGGACGCATAAGCCGGTTATCTACCGCGCTACCAAGCAGTGGTTTATCGCTATGGACGAGCCTAAAATCGAGGGCAAAACGCTACGAGAAGTCGCGCTAAAAGAGCTAGAAAACGTCAAATTTTATCCTGCAAGCGGCGTAAAAAGGATAGGCTCGATGATAGAAAATCGTCCCGACTGGTGCATCTCGCGCCAACGCGACTGGGGCGTGCCGATAGCGTTTTTTAGACGCAAGGACACTAAAGAGCCGATATTTGACGATGAAATTTTAGATAACGTCGCGGCGATATTTGAGCAAAAAGGCGCGGACGCGTGGTGGGATAGCGAGATAAAGGATCTCCTGCCGGCAAACTGCAAATACGATCCGCAAAATTTAGAAAAAGTGATGGATATCCTAGACGTCTGGTTTGACAGCGGCTCGACGTGGGCTGCGGTGCTAAAAAGCGGCGACTACGATGCGGGCAGCTATCCTGCGGATATGTACCTAGAGGGCAGCGATCAGCACAGAGGCTGGTTCCAAAGCTCGCTACTGCTAAGCTGCGCCGCGCAAGGACGAGCGCCGTATAGAAGCGTGCTCACGCACGGCTTTACCGTCGATGAAAACGGTCAAAAGATGAGTAAAAGCAAGGGCAACGTCGTAGCTCCGGCAGACGTCGCTAAAACATACGGCGTGGAAATTTTACGCCTTTGGGTTGCGCTTAGCGACTACTCCAGCGACCTAAAAATCAGCGAAAATATCCTAAAGCAAGTAAGCGAGCAATACCGAAAAATACGCAATACGATAAGATTTCTACTAGCCAACGTAAACGACCTAGAAGATATCGAAACGTCAAATTTCAATATCCTAGACCGCTGGATACTAAGCCGCGCGAAAAAAGCATTTGACGAGGCCGAAGCGGCGTTTAGAAACTACGACTTTTCAAAGGGATTTAGCCTGCTCATGAATTTCTTAAGCGCCGATTTAAGCGGCATTTACCTTGATATCTGTAAAGACCGCCTATACTGCGACGCCAAAGACAGCGATACGCGCCGCTCGGCTCAAAGCGCGATGGCGTTAATCACCAGAGCGCTACTACCTCTCATCGCTCCGACGCTCACATATACCGTGGACGAGGCGATGGACTATGCGCCTAAGATCATAAAAAACGGCGCGACCGACGCCTTTGATCTAGAGTACGCGCCGCTAGATTTTGAGTTTAACGTGGACGATGAGCTGCTAGTGGCTAGCCGCGAGAAGTTTTTCGAGCTAATCGACGTACTCAAAAAAGATAAAAAGATAAAATCGACCTTAGAGCTCGTGTTACAAACCAGCTCAAATTTGATCCTAAGCGAAGATATAAACGAGATCAGCGACTGGTATATGGTTAGCGACGTCCAGAGCCTAGACGGCAGCGACGGCCTAGCCGAATTTGACGTCGGAAACGATAAATTTAAGCTTGTTTTATCAAAACGCTTCAAATGCCCGAGATGCTGGAAATTTACCGCTAAGCACGACGGCGAAACCTGCCCTAGATGCGAAAAGGCGCTAAATGCTCTCTGAGCCGGTTAGCTTTAGCTTCGTAGCGGCGACCATCGCGGCGATACTCGCAGTTACGGCCGTAGGCATCGTAGCGGTAAATAAATTTAAGGATAAAAAATGATAACTTTAAAGCAAGCTCTAAAGCTAAGCGCGGGCGAAGTAGCCGAGCTTAGAAACGAGCTAGAAAAGAAAATTTTCGCAGACAAAGAACTCGGCGCTTACGTCGAGCAGCTGGCAAATTTGCCGCTTGGCAAACTGGGCGCGGGCGTGCCGATCGCTATCAAAGACAACATCCAGGTAAAAGGCTGGAGCGTCACGTGCGCGTCTAAAATTTTACAAGGATACGTCGCGCCTTATAACGCGACTGTCGTCGAAAAGCTGCTAGCGGCGGGCTTAGCGCCGTTTGGTCGCACGAATATGGACGAATTTGCCATGGGAAGCACGACCGAAAGCAGCTACTACGGTAAAACGCTAAACCCCCTAAACCGCGAAAGAGTACCGGGCGGCAGCTCGGGCGGCTCAGCGGCTGCGGTAGCGGCGGGGCTAGCGGTTGCGGCTCTTGGCAGCGATACGGGCGGCTCGATACGCCAGCCTGCGGCATTTTGCGGATGTGTCGGGCTAAAGCCCACCTACGGGCGCGTTAGCCGCTACGGTCTTGGCGCTTACTCCAGCTCGCTCGATCAAATCGGCCCTATAACGCAAAACGTCGAGGACGCCGCGATCCTATACGACATCATCGCAGGCCACGACGACAAAGACAGCACGAACGCGGATATAAAATTTGAGAGCGTCGCAGACAAGCTAGACGCAAACAAAAAGCTCACGATCTGCGTAATCGAAAACTACGTAAACGAGGCCTCAGAGGAGACTAAAAAAGCGCTTTTAAAAGCGGTCGATATTTTAAAATCCGCAGGTCATAAAATAATCTATAAAAATTTAGAAAATTCAAAATGCGACATCGCAACTTACTACATCATCGCCACCGCTGAAGCCAGCGCAAATCTCAGCCGCTACGACGGAGTGAGATACGGACGCAGGGCAGAGGCTAAAAATTTAAAAGAACTTTACGTAAATTCGCGCTCGGAGGGCTTTGGCGAAGAGGTAAAAAGACGAATCCTGCTAGGTACTTTCGTGCTTAGCAGCGGCTATTACGACGCGTATTACATCAAAGCGCAAAAAGCTCGAGCCTACGCTAAAGCTAAATACGAGCGGATTTTGAGCGAATGCGACCTCATTTTTATGCCCGTCGCCCCTCGTACGGCGTATAAATTCGGCGATCTAAAAGATCCGCTAGAGGCCTATTTATCGGATATTTACACGATCAGCGTAAATTTAGCCGGCTTACCCGCCATCTCGGTTCCCGTAGGCAAAGACGCAGACGGACTAAACGTCTCAGCTCAACTCATTGCCAAAGCGTGGGATGAAAAAACGCTACTAGAGGGCGCTCTTAGCCTTGAAAATTTAATAAAAGGATAAAAGATGAAGATAATTAAGCGAGCTTTGACCTTCGAGGATGTTCTTTTGGTGCCTCAGTATTCTGAAATTTTGCCTAAAGAGGTCGATATAAAAACAATGTTTAGTAAAAACGTCTCACTAAACATCCCTCTCGTCTCAGCCGCGATGGATACGGTAACTGAGCATAGAGCAGCTATCATGATGGCGCGTCTAGGAGGCCTTGGCGTCATACACAAAAATATGGACGTCGCATCGCAGGTGCACGAAGTACGCCGCGTCAAAAAAAGCGAGAGCGGCGTGATCTTCGATCCGATCTCCGTTAGCCCCGACGCTACCGTAGGCGAGGCGCTTGATCTCATGGCCGACCTTCATATCTCGGGCGTTCCGGTCGTGGATGAGAATAAAATTTTAATCGGCATTCTTACCAACCGCGATTTGCGCTTTGAGACAAACAGAGGCACTCCGGTAAAAGATAGGATGACTAAAGCCCCGCTCATCACGGCTCCAAAAGGCTGCACGTTAGACGAAGCGGAGAAAATTTTCCACTCAAACCGCGTAGAAAAGCTCCCTATCATCGATAAGGACGGCCGCTTAGAGGGTCTTATAACCATAAAAGACCTAAAAAAGCGAAAAGAGTATCCAAACGCCAACAAAGATAAGCTAGGCCGTCTAAGAGCCGCCGCAGCCATCGGAGTAGGACACTTCGAGAGAGCTCGCGCTCTTACCGAAGCGGGCGTAGACGTCATCGTTATCGACTCCGCGCACGGACACTCAAAAGGCATCATCGACACTCTAAAATGGGTCAAGTCGAATTTAAACGTAGACGTCGTAGTCGGCAACATCGCGAACCCAGCCGCCGTTAAAGACCTAGCGCAGGCCGGCGCTGACGGTATAAAAGTAGGCATAGGACCCGGCTCCATCTGCACCACTCGTATAGTCGCGGGCGTAGGCGTACCGCAAATTTCAGCCATCGACGACTGCGCTACGCAAGCTAAAAAATACGGCATCCCGGTAATCGCAGACGGCGGTATAAAATACTCCGGCGACCTAGCTAAAGCCCTAGCCGCCGGCGCTAGCTGCATCATGGTCGGTAGCCTTTTAGCAGGCTGCGACGAGAGTCCCGGAGAGATGATAACCTTTCAAGGACGCCAGTATAAAACCTACCGCGGCATGGGTAGCATCGGCGCGATGACCAAAGGCAGCAGCGATAGGTATTTTCAAGAAGGCACTGCGCAAGATAAGCTCGTGCCCGAGGGTATCGAAGGCCGCGTGCCGTATGCGGGCTCTATAAAAGACGTCGTGCATCAGATGGTGGGCGGCCTGCGAAGCTCGATGGGTTACGTGGGTGCAAAGGATATCGCGGACTTTCAAGAAAGAGCCGAGTTTGTGGAGATCACGAGCGCAGGACTAAAAGAAAGCCACGTCCACGACGTAGTAATCACGCAAGAAGCCCCTAACTACAAAGTCAATTAGTGTTAAATTTAAAAACCGGCAAGGTAAAATTTAATGAGCCGCTTTATCTTGAGAGCGGCCGAATTTTACCCGAATTTGAGCTAGCCTACGAAACATACGGCGAGCTAAACGAGGATAAAAGCAACGTCATAGTCGTATGTCACGCTCTAACCGGTAGCCACCACGCCGCGGGCAGATACGAAAACGAGCAGAAATTCGGCTGGTGGGACGCGCTAGTGGGCGAGGGCAAGGGCATAGATACGAGCAAATTTTTCGTCATCTGCGTAAACATCCTCGGCTCAAATTTCGGCTCGACAAATCCGCTCAGTATCGAAAAAAGCACGGGCAAGCAGTATCGCTTGCGCTTTCCTGTGCTAACCATCAGCGACGTAGTAAAAGCGCAGATGAGGCTTTTTAAGCACTTAGGTATCGAGCGAGCGCATGCGGTCGCGGGCGGTAGCCTAGGCGGTATGCAAGCGCTTTGCTTTGCGATCGAGTTTCCGAATTTTGCTAAAAACGTCATCATTTTAGCCAGCACCTATCAATGCAAGGCCTGGGCGATCGCGTTTAACAAAATCGCGATCGAGGGCATCCTGCGCGATCCTGGTTTCAAAGACGGCCAGTACGACGAAAACGACATCGCCGCGCAGGGGCTAACCGGCATGGCGCTAGGACGCATGGCGGGGCACATCAGCTTTCTTTCTCCTAGCTCCATGGACTCCAAATTCGGCCGCAACTACGTCGAGACCGACGGCCTTTACGAGCTTACGGGGCGGTTTCAGGTCGATCGCTATATGGAGTACAACGGCCGCGGTTTTCCCAAGCGCTTTGATCCGCTGAGCTACCTTTATATAGTAAAGATGATGAATATCTTTGACTGCACGCGCCACTACGACGACCTAGCGCACGCTCTCTCGCCCGTTTGCGCCAAAGTTACGCTTATAGCATTTAGCGGCGATATGCTGTTTCCGCCAAGCTGTATGCAGCAGATGCACGAGACGCTACGCGGCATCGGCAAGGCGTGCGACTACCACGAGATAGACAGCGACTACGGTCACGACGCGTTTTTGGTCGAAGTAGATAAATTTGAAAAAATCATAAAAAAGGTTTTAGATGAGTGAAAATTTAAGCGAGGATTTTGAGAGTAAACTCGCCAAAGCAAATGAAATTTTAAAACAGCTCGGCGATGAAAATTTAAGCCTAGAGCAAAGCGTCAAGCTACACAAAGAGGGCAAAAAGCTGCTCGAGGAAGCAGACAAAATCCTGCAAAATGCAAAGCTAGTCGTAAAGGACGCGGACGATGAGTAGCGCAGCCGTTTGCGCCTTGCAGCTGCCGACTCAGCCCATGAGCGAGTCGCGGTTAGACTATTATTTTAGGATTTGCGCGGATGAGGGCGCTAGGCTCGTGGTGCTCGGAGAATACGTGCTAAATAGCTTTTTTAAAGAGCTTGAGCTCATGCCAAAAAGCCTCATCAAGGAGCAAAGCGAGCGCAAAAAGCATGCGCTTGCCGCGATGGCGCAAAAATACAATCTAGAAATCCTAGCCCCGCTCGTACTACCCAAAGGCAAAGGCTTTGTAAAGGTCGCGGCGAGATTTAGCCCCGCGTCCTCGCGCTTTTACGAGCAGCAGATCTTGATGCCCTACCCGCACTGGAACGAGGCGAAATTTTTTACCAACAAAGACGAGGGCGAGCTAAATTTACCCGTCTTTAGCTACGAAAAATTTAAAATCGGCGTGATGTTTGGCTTTGAGGCGCATTTTGGCGCGGCGTGGGCGTATATGGCGCGCAAGAAAGTCGATGCCGTAGTAGTTCCTACCGCGTGCACGTTTTTTAGCGAGTCGCGCTGGGAGGAGCTGCTAAAAACCCGCGCCTTTACAAACAACGTCTACGTCCTGCGCGTAAACCGAGTCGGCAACCACAAGGCCGCAAGCGGCGAACAGTGGAGCTTTTACGGCGATTCGATGCTTATTAGCCCCTTTGGCGAGGTGGTTTC
>CAUQRE010000033.1:0-7902 GCA_963520315.1 uncultured Campylobacter sp.
GCTACGAGGCGGGCAAACCTATCGAGCTAGTCGTGCGCGAATACGGCATCGACGCAAAAGACGTCATTAAGCTAGCTAGCAACGAAAATCCATACGGTACGAGCCCTGCGGTAGTAAAAGCGATCGGCGAGATAGTAAACAAAATGCATCTTTATCCCGATGATAGTTACTTCGAGCTAAAGGCCGCGCTAGCTAGAAAATTTGACGTCGGCGAAAAATCTATCGTAATAGGCTCGGGAAGCGATCAGATAATAGAATTTGCCGTGCACGCAAAAGCAAACGCGAACAAGGGAATTTTGACCGCGGGCATAACATTTGCTATGTATGAAATTTACGCTAAAGCAGCGGGCGCGAAGGTCTTTAAAACCGAGAGTAAAGAGCATGATCTAGGCAAGTTTTTGCAAATTTATAAGGCGAACAAAGACGAGATCGGCGTGATATTTTTGTGCGTGCCTAATAATCCTCTCGGAGGCTGCCTAGATGCCGAGGAAATTTATAAGTTTTTAGATCAGATTGACGCCGACACACTCGTGGTTATCGACGGCGCATATCAGGAGTTTGCTAAATTTAAAGATGCGAAAAAAGAGATGAAGCCTCGTGAGCTCATAGCTAAATTTCCAAACGCGATATATCTAGGCACGTTTTCTAAGGCTTACGGCCTAGGCGGTATGCGCGTAGGATACGGCATCGGCGAGCAAAGCGTAATGAGCGAGCTGGGAAAACTAAGGGCGCCGTTTAACATAACGACTCTTAGCCTAAAAGCGGCCGTAGAAGCGCTAAAAGACGAAGAATTCGTAAAAATGACGCTTGAGACGAACTTTGAAGAGATGAAAAAATACGAAAAATTTGCCGATAAGCACGGCATAAATCGTCTGCCTAGCTTTACGAATTTTATCGTTTTTGAATTTGAGCGCCAAAATTCAAGCGAGCTTGCTCAAAATCTGTTAAAAAAAGGTATAATTTTACGTGATCTAAAAGGCTACGGATTAAACGCGATTCGCATAACGATTGGATTGCCAAATCAAAACGACGTAGTTTTAAAACAAATCGAGGAAAATTTAAAATAAATGGATTTTAAAGCAATATTTCAACAAATCGGGCAAATTTACCAAAATCTCTCGCTAAAACAGCGGCTAGTGGCTATGGGGTCGGTTGCTTTAGTGGTTGGATTTTTAGTATTTTTAAGTATTTACAAAAGCTCAAGCGTAAACTACGACGGATATAGCGTTCTTTTTGAAAATACCTCCGCAGCCGACTCTGCGTTAATAATCCAGCAGCTTGAAAAAGATAAAGTTAAATATAAAATTTTAAATGAAGGTACGATTTTAGTGCCAAATGCCGACGTTTACCGCGAGAGAATCTCGGTGGCCTCGCTTGGGATTTTAAAGGATGGCAAAGTCGGTTTTGAGATTTTTGACAAGCAAGAATTCGGCGCGACGGATGCCGAGCAAAAGGTTAAATTTCAGCGCGCTTTGGAGGGCGAACTAGCGCGCACGATCGAGAGTTTGGCGCCTATTAAAAAAGCTATCGTTCGTATCGCGATACCCAAAGAGACGCTTTTTACAGAGCGAGCTACGCCGCCAAGCGCATCAATCGTTTTAAATTTAAAGGACGGGCAGAGCTTAAATTTAAAGCAAATTACGGGTATTAAAAATTTAGTCGCCGCCGCGGTAGCAAATTTAAAACCCGAGCAGGTAAAAATCGTGAGCGAAGACGGAGCTCCGCTAGGCGAAGAGGACGGCGAATACGACAGCGATCAAATCACTCAACAAATAAAATATAAGCGCGACGCCGAGCAAGGCCTAGAAGAAAAGATCATAAACGTCCTATCGCCTATCGTGGGCGGCTCGGATAAGGTCGTAGCTAAAGTAACTATAGATTTTGATTTTGCCAGAAAAGATAGCCAAAGCGAGACCTTTGATCCAAATTCGGTCGCTAGAAGCGAGCAAAACGTCGAAGAAAAGCGTCAAGGCAGCAAAGAAGCCGAAGTACAAGGCGTGCCTGGAGCCGTAAGCAACATCGGTCCGGTCGAAGGTCTGCAAGACGGCAAAATGAAAGAACTCTACTCTAAAAGCTCATCCACGACGAACTACGAAATCTCAAAAAAGGTCGAGCGTGTCAAGGATCAGTTTGCTAAGATAAACCGCCTAAGCGCCGCAGTCGTAGTAGACGGAAAATACGAAAATAAAAAAGACGAAAACGGAAATCCGACTAAAGAAGTAGTCTATGTGCCGCTTGATGAAAAGCAGTTAAATAGAATCGACGCTCTCATCCGCCAGTCTATCGGCTTTGATCAAAACAGAGGCGATGAGGTAACGGTTAGTAACTTCGAGTTCCAGCGCCCGGACGGACAAACTCCTGCTAGCAAGGTAAATTCGTTCTTTGAGCTTTATATCTTGCCTTTTGCTCCGCTGTTAAAATATATATTCGTAGCGATTTTACTCTACTTTTTCTACAAAAAAGTTATCGTGCCGTTTATGTCTAAGATGCTTGAGGACGTCAAAGAAGAAGAACCGGAGCCGATGCCAGATATCGTCGAGCTTGACGATAGCGAGGATACGCTGGAGAAATTTAAGGCAGCTAAGAAAAAGGTTGAGGAGCAGCTGGGCGTAGGAGGCGACTTTAACGAGGACGAGCTGCGCTACGACGTGATGCTCGAAAAGATGAAGCTAGTGGCTCAAGAGCGCGCCGAGGAGATCGCGGTACTACTCCAAGATATGATAAAAAACGACGCCGAATTTAGTAATCGTAAGGATATTTGATGGCTTCTATTAAACTCACGGAACAACAAAAGATGACTTATGACGATCTGTCGATGCCAGAAAAGGTCGCTATCTTGCTCATACAGCTCGGCGAGGATGCCACGACCCAGCTTTTCTCGCACATGGAAGTCGATGTGATAACCGAAATTTCACGCTACATCGCTACGGCAAGAAGCGTCGATAAGGCTGTGGCTTCGGCGGTTTTGGACGAATTTTACGCCTTGATGCAGTCAAACCAATATATAAGAAGCGGCGGACTTGATTATGCGAAGGAAATTTTATACCGCACGTTCGGTCCGGAAGCCGCGCAAAAGATCCTCGACAAACTTGCCAAAAGCATGGAAAACTCAAAGAGTTTCGGCTATCTTACCAAGGTTAAGCCTCAGCAGCTTGCCGACTTTATCGTTACCGAGCATCCCCAGACCATCGCGCTTATTTTGGCGCATATGGATTCAACCAGCGCAGCCGAGACGTTGTCGTTTTTTCCTGATGAGCTTAGGAGCGAGGTTGTAGTTAGGATGGCGAATTTGGGCGACATCAGCCCCTCTATCATCAAGCGCGTCTCAACCGTGCTTGAGGGCAAGCTAGAGAGCCTAACCTCCTATAAGGTCGAAGTCGGCGGTCCAAGAGCCGTCGCCGAGGTGTTAAACCGTCTCGGTCAAAAGGCGTCTAAATCTACGATCGAATACATCGAAGACGTCGATGAGAAGCTCGCTACGACGATCAAAGAGCTTATGTTTACCTTTGAGGATATCAATACCCTCAACCAAGCAGCTATCCGCGAAATACTCAAAAACGTAGATAAAAAAGACCTTATGATCGCTCTAAAAGGTAGCGGCGACGCGCTTAAAGAGAAATTTCTCTCCAGCATGTCCCAGCGCGCCAGCGATTCGTTTAAAGAAGAGATGCAGTTTTTGGGCGCGGTGCGCGTAAAAGACGTCGAGGATGCTCAGCGCCGCATAGTAGAGCAGGTTCAGGCTCTAGCCGAGAGCGGAGCGTTCCAAATAGGCGAAAGCGATGAGATGATAGAATGAAAAGTAGTTTAATATCAAGCGAAAAAGCCAAAGAGCATTTTATAGAAAATTACAGATTTAAGGTGCTGGGTCAAGAAAAAAAGCAAGACCCGGCTCGTGGGCAGGACTCCGAGGATCAAAAACCTGACGCCGGCGAGCAAGAGAGTTCAAATTTAAACGACGCAAAAGAGCGGGGTGCGCATTTTAAGACTGAGTCAAGCTTTATCGAGGAGCTGTTAAAACGCACCGACGAGATGAGCGGCAATATGATAAAGCTGCAAATGCAAATCGAAAATCAAGAAAACGAATTTGCTAAACGCCTAGAAAGCGAGATCCAGCGCGCCAAAGAAGACGGCATAAGGCAGGGCGCAGAGGAGGCGGCGGCTAAATTTAACGAAGAACTAAAGGCGCTTGAGAGTAGATATCTGGGGTCTATAAATAAGCTAGAGGAGCAGGCGGCTAAATTTGAAAATCTCATCGTATCTAGCGAAGCGCAGCTACCGACTACCGCAATCGAGATCGCAAAAGAGGTCGTGAAAAAAGAGATTTCTCTAAATTCGGCAAACATCGCCGCAGCAATATGCAAAGAGCTTTTTAGCGAGATAAAAGACGCCAAAGAGGTACAGGTTAAAGTAAATCCGAAAGATTATGAGTTTATCAAAGAAAATTTCTCCGGTCAAAACGTCAAAATTTCCGCCGACGAAGCCATCAGCGCGGGCGGAGCTATCGTGCTTAGCGACGCAGGCAACTTTGAAGGCACGATCGAAGCCAGACTAGAAAAAATCAAAAAGATAATAGGGCAATGATAGACGTAAAATCTATGAACGTGCAGGAGCTCGAAGCGCTTTGCGGAAAGCTCCGAGATAAAATTTTACAAACCGTCAGCGCAAACGGCGGGCATCTGAGCTCAAACATCGGCGCAGTCGAGCTTATCGTCGCGATGCATTATGTTTTCGACGCCGTAAAAGATCCGTTTATATTTGACGTCAGCCACCAAAGCTACGCGCACAAGCTAATTACCGGACGCTGGGATAAATTTGACACGCTTAGAAAATTCGGCGGTATCAGCGGCCACAGCTCCACCTCTATCTCGCTAGCAGTGGGCGCGTCAAAGGCGATCAAGCTAAAGGGTGAGGATCGCATCCCCGTGGCCCTCATCGGTGATGGCTCGATGAGTGCGGGTATCGCGTACGAGGCGCTAAACGAGCTGGGCGATATCAAAAATCCTTGCGTAGTCGTCCTAAACGACAACGAAATGAGCATCAGCAAGCCAATCGGCGCCTTTAGCAACTACCTCTCGCAGATGATGGCAGGGCCGCTGTATCAGAAGTTTAAAAGCCGCGTAGAGAAATTTTTGAGCTATATGCCGGATGGCGCCGCGTATATGGCGCGCAGGATGGAGGAGGGCATTAGGATATTTACGCCCGGGATGTTTTTCGAGGAGCTGGGGCTTGAGTACATCGGTCCCGTAAACGGCCACGACGTGAAGGCGCTCATCGAGGCTTTTAGCGTCGCAAAAGGGATGAAAAAGCCCGTCGTCGTGCATGCTCAGACGCTAAAAGGCAAGGGCTACGAAAAGGCCGAGGGACATCTAGCCAGCTGGCACGGCGTGAGTCCGTTTGATTTGCAAAGCGGCGAAGCTATCAAAAAACCAGCCGCCAAATCGGCCACCGCGCTCTTTGCGGAAAATTTGACCCAGCTAGCGAGCGAGCATAAAAATATCGTCGGAGTCACCGCCGCGATGCCTACCGGCACGGGCATAGACGCTTTGATGGAGAGATTTCCGGATAGATTTTGGGACGTAGCGATCGCCGAGCAGCACGCCGTGGCCTCTATGGCCGCGATGGCTAAGGAGGGCTTTAAGCCGTTTATCGCGATTTATTCGACATTTTTGCAGCGGGCGTTTGACCAGGTTGTGCACGACTGCGCGATCATGAATCTAAACGTCGTTTTTGCGATGGACCGCGCTGGCATCGTCGGCGAGGACGGCGAAACGCATCAGGGCGCGTTTGACGTGAGCTATCTAAATTTGATCCCGAATTTGACGATTTTCGCGCCTCGCTGTGCCGATAGTTTTAGGCTCGCGATGCATTATGCCTACGCTCACGAGGGGCCTTGCGCTTTTCGCTATCCGCGCGGAGCTTTTTCGCTGGCGCAGGGCGAATTTGAGGCGCGAGAGCTAAAGCTCGGCAAGGGCGAAATCTTGGTTGAGGGCAGCGGAGAAGCGGCATTTATCGCTTACGGCAACGCCGCGGGTAAGGCAAATGCCGCGCGTAAAATTTTACTAGAAAAAACGGACGGCAAATTGGACCCGAGCCTCGTTGATCTAGTGTTTGTTAAGCCGCTTGACGGCGAACTCTTACAAGAGCTCGCGCGTAGGCATAAAATTTGGTACGTCTTTTCCGATACCGCAAAAAAGGGCGGCGTAGGCGAGATTTTGGCTGCGTTTTTGCAGGAGCGGCGCATTTTTGACGTGAGCATCGTTAGCTTTGAGTTTGACGACGCGTTTATCCCGCACGGCGCTACGGCCGACGTTGAAAAGGCTCTTGGTATCGATGCGGCAAGCATTTGCGAGAAAATTTTATCCGAAATGGCGGATTAAATTTGAGCTGAAGCGTTTTTACGCGTTTTGGCGAGTGCATTCGGACGAAAAAGGCGAAAAAATTGAGCGAAACAAATCTTTTTATGCTAGGTCTTGCCTCTCTAGCTTTGATTTACCATGCCTTAAGCGTCACAGGCAAATTTGCGCGCGCTCGGCATGTCTTGCTTGTTTTTATCTTCGTTTATCTTTTTATCGGACTGGTTTTGCTACGGATTTTGGGTTAAATTTATACTAGGTTTGCTTTGTAAATTTTAATTTGCGCTAATTTTACTCGTTGCGACCTTTTGCGCTAAAGAGGCTTAAACGGGTTTATGAATCGTGCCTTTGGTTTGCTTAAATTTAGCCAAAATACCGCCAAATTTAAGTAAAAATCCCAAACCATAATGCGGATTTTGATCCAAGACAAGAATATCGCTTGGATCAGATTTGAGCTGTTTTTGCTTCTATCTAACGTAAATTTTAGCAGATAATAATTTATATTACCAACTATAAAGAAGTTTTAAATAATTTTTTTGTATATTTAGGAAAAAATACCAGGAAAAAACGATGAACTATATGGAACTTCTTAAAAATCGCGGCCTTAAAGCCACTCCGCAACGCCTCGGCGTACTAAAAATCCTCGATCGCCACTCTCATCCTACGATCGATGAGCTATACGAAGAGATTTGCGCCGAAAATCCTTCCGTATCGCTAGCTACGGTATATAAAAACCTAAATATGCTCAAAGACGAGGGGCTGGTCGTCGAGGTCAATATGCCAAACCAAAAGGCGCGTTACGATATCTTTAGCCATCCTCATATACACGTGGTTTGCGAGAGCTGCGGGAGCGTGGATGACTATGATTTTTGCGAGGCGCTGGATGCGTATAAGGAAAATTTGGAGAGAAAATTAGGCAATCTAATCGAAAAGATGAACGTGCTAGTAACTGTCAAGGACTGTAAAAACTGCCGTAGATAGCATTGGCTAGTTTTTGGCTCTATTTTAGCGGTGTTTTGGGTTTAAATCGGCTCAATGAAATCTAAGCGGAGCCTACCTTATCTATTTTAGCAAAATACGTTAGAGATTCTTTGTAGAAATATAGCTTTGTAAGCGCCTTATTTGCTTTTGTATCTTTGCCTTGCTTGCTGCTTATAAAAACATAGCTTTCATCTTAACTTACCGCTTATTTTGACGACGTTTTTCTGATAAAGGCATAACTTTAACTATCTCTAAACGCAAACGGCACATAGGATTAAATTTTGATAGGTCGCATATCAGACGAGCTAAGCGCGTAAATTTAAAAACAAAAACAGAGGTCTTTTGTCTTGTTTCTTTTAAGTTATTTTATAAATTTAACGCGGCGATTTTGATCGTGATAGCAATCGGGGCGGGATATTTCGTTTACGCAAAAGAGTTTAGGCAAAAAGACTGCGGTTGCGGTAGCGGCAAGGCATGTGGATCTAAAGGCAAAAGATACGATTGACGTGCATTTTTGCCTGCGAGCTTTTGCGGTTTTTTGCGTTTTATTTACTGCGTGTTTTAAATT
>CAUQRE010000034.1:0-7613 GCA_963520315.1 uncultured Campylobacter sp.
GGCGCGAGCATAGCGCAGGTATTTTCAAACGGCGGCAAGGCTTATGAAATTTGTAAAAAATATTTAGAAGACGAGATTTTAAAAGCGACCAAAAATGCGGTGATAAAGCTACCATCGACCAGCCCTGCAAATGCCAAATTTAGTATAGATAAACTTGCGAACGAATGGTCGGTGATAGCTGAGGCCTTAAAGTAGGTAAAAAACTCAAAACAGCTTCGTCTTTCGTTTCTATACTATTAATCTTTTAGTAAAATTTATCTTCTTGAGTAACTTAACTAACTATGCTATTTTTTAAAAATAAAAAACTATTTTTATATTGACATTGGTTATTATTTTGATATAATTGCACCACTGATTTAAATTTTCAGTGGTTCAAGTATTTTTAATACTTGTATTATTTTATAAATTTAAATGAACAAAATCAGTTTTGATTACTAAAATTGCTAAAGCAATAGCAAAATTTAGTTATGTAGAAATTTAAAAATATTTTTGCGACATATATTAGAAACATAAAAAATAGACATTTTAATCTAAAGGATAGGTAATGAACAAGCATTTATTTGCACTTTTGGCTTTGGCGGCATTTAGCAGCCACTCTTTGGCTCACGAGTTTTGGCTGTTTGGAAGCAGCAAAGACGTAACTAGCGTTGAGATCGGCTATGCGGACGATTTTCCGACTGTTGAAAAGATCCCGGATAACAGGATTGCTCTATTTGAAGCCCCGTACGTCATAGCCAAAAACGGCGAAAAGCTTAGCCTAAAACAAAGCGGCGAAAACTACCACTACGAAAGAGGCAAGCTTGATGACGGCTCTTACCTTATAGCTGGCGAGTATAAGCCTACGTTTTGGACAAAGGCTAGCGATGGCACATGGTACATGGGCAAAACCAAAGAAGATATCAAAGACGCCAAATACTGCAAAAAAGCGAGCATGAGCGCAAAAGGCGTCATAAACAAAAACGCGAAGGACGACTCCGTAACAAAGCCTTCCAATCAGCGTTTAGAGATAGTTCCGCTTGAAAATCCGGCAAATTTCAAAGTTGGCGTACCGTTTAAAGTTAAAATTCTATTTGAAGGCAAGCCGCTAGAAAGCGCTACGCTTAATGGAACATTTGACGGCTTTTTGAAAGAAAAAAGTGCATTTCACGGCGAAACTGAGCCAGACGGCACGATAGAGGTGCTGGCTCTTAAACCTGGAAAGTGGCTACTACAAGTGGTGCATAAAATGCCGTTTGCCGACTCGAAAATTTGCGATGACGAGACGATCGCAGCAACTCTTGCGTTTGAGCTAAAATAGATCAAATTTGCAAGATCGCATCTTAAATTTATTAAAGGGCGCAGCAAGATGCGCCCTACTATTTTGCATTTTAAATTAAATTTTCCCAGTAAATTTTATAAAATCGTTGTTACGATAAAAGAACTTCTAAAGCGATAAACTCAAAACAAGCAGTTAAATTTATTGGTAAATCTAGTTTTTACTACGCAACTCCACAAACACGCTGGCGATCTCGTGCGAGATAAAGGGGTCGAGCGATGCTAAAATGACTGCCGTCAAGCCCGCAAATTTAGAGCCGATTTTTAACAGCGCGCGCATAGCGCAGGTGTTCGCAAACGGCGGAAAGGCGCACGAAATCTGCGAAAAATACCTAAAAGCTCAAATTTTAAACGCAACGGGTAAACTGCCCCTCAAACTACCCTCGACTAGCTCGGCGAATGCAAATTTTAGCTTTGAAAGGCTAGTACAAGAGTGGACGGTCATCTCGGAGGCGCTAAAAGACGGCTAAATTTATCTATCTAAATTTAGCTATTTTACTTGCCTGTTATCACAAACGGCAAAATCTAAAATAAAATCACCGCCAAATTTCGCAAACATCTATTTAAGAAGCGAGCAAAATTTAATAAATGTTGTTCGCTTTATCGCCGCAAATAGCGGCATAAACCGCTAGTTAGGCACGACCGAGTTTTTGCGCGCGGTTTTCGTGAGCGAATAAATAACCAGTAACATGATGAAGCCGTAGAGCAAGTTTGCGCTTTTTTGCGTTGATTGCATTATTTCGTCGTATTTTAGAGCATTTAGAGCCTCGGCATACGATTTTTGAGGAGCTTCTTTTTTCTGAATATTTTTATTACTCATATTGTGATCCACAAAGTTCTCTGCATTATTGAATAATTTTTCTACAAAATCATTCAATAATGCTTTATCGTCATCTAATTCATCTAAAATCGTTTTTCTATTTTCGACTATAAAATCTAGTTTATTGTCTTTTTTGGTGTTGGTGAGATTTGCATCTAGTAGCATATCGTCTAAGCCGTTTTCATTGTATCTTATGGTGTATTTTTTAAATTTGCTTTCGATCGCTTGTTCTGACGTAAAAATGCTTATAAATGGCGCTATTAAAAATGGTTTGATAAAAAATATAACAATAAGCAGAGTGTAATAAATCAAGTATGTCCAATCATACTTAGATATAAAAATAGCAAAATAATACAATAATAAATATGACGTAACAAATAGCACAATATAAGCAACATATTTAATGTCAAGCAAAGATACTATAAGCACAGGAATTAATGCAAGTGCAATAAATCCTATAAGCATATTTCCCCAGGCTATATTGTGTTTAACGGCTTGGTAGCATATAACTGAAAGGGCCAAGAGAAATACTAGTGTCGATGTGACGCTACATATGTATGAACAATTGACAAGCCAAGTTAAAATAATTTTTTCATACATATAAGTAAAAAATCCATATACCGCTATAGTTAAAACCATAAAATTTATAATTCGTAGTAGATTCGTATGATGATCGCTGATATTTCTGTATAATTTTAGCGTTATCAAATCTAACAAAATCTCGATACGATTTTTATCTTTAGGTGAGCCTTTTGTTTCATCGGCAGGTTTCACTTCTTTACTATTTCCGCCATCTTTATCAAGAGTAAATTCTAGCTCCAGCTCTTTACAATATAGTTCTAGGCGGTGAAACAAGCTTGCGTCTAGCGCATTGCCTTTGTTGTTTAAGTTGTATTTCATGAGCCTAAAACCATCTCTAAAATCATTTGTTCTTTTTATATTATCGACGCTTTTATCGCATTTGATTTGAGTCTCGATAAGCTCTTTAAGCTCTTCGTAAGTAAAATCCGTTTTTGCATTTACGAAATTTAAAGCACCATTAAAAATAATTGACGAGAAATTAACCGATTTTTTAAAAGTGACGCTATAATAGCAGGCGACTTTTTTAAAATCAGCCTCGTGAAAATCGGCAAAATCCTCAAAAACTCTATTATTAAAATAAGCATTATCCAGAAAAATCGTATTTTTAAACTTTGCGTCTTTTCCAAAAGTAAGATTTTTGTCTGTTTTGAAGTCTGCTTCTTTATTAAATTTGATATTTTCAAAGATTGTCGTGCCTTTAAAGTCTGCATTTAAAAACCGTGCTTCATCGTAGAAAGTAGCAGAGCTAAAGTCTGTATCCGCTTCAAAAACGGCATCTGTAAAATTTGCTTCACTTTTAAAATTAGCTTTTTCAAAAGTAGTCGTGTCTTTAAATTTTGCATTAAAAAACCGTGCTTCATCGTCGAAAGTAGCAGAGCTAAAGTCTGTATCCGCTTCAAAAACGGCATTTGTAAAATCTGCTTTATTATTGAATACTACATTTGAAAAGTCGGCTTTATTTGCAAAAGTTGTTTTCGTCAGTATTGCTCTGTTAAATTTAGTTTCGCGAAATTGCGCTTCCCCTTTAAATTTTGCTTTATCTAAATTTACTACGTCATTAAATTTGGCTTCTGTAAAAGTTAAGTCACCGTCAAAACAAGCTTCTTTGAAAAGCATTTCGCAGTTAATTATGCTCTTATTAAAACTTAGCTTTTTGTTAAATGTGACTTTGGTAAAATCTATATTTATCCCGTCAAGCTGCCTCTCATTTAAAGCAACTTCACAGTCAAATTCGGCACTTGAGAAATCTAGATTGCTAAATTTCCCTATATCCATAGTAAATTTTTGCTTAAAATGAGTGGCTTGAAAATTTATCTTCCCCAACTCTTTTTCTGCGGATAACTCAAAAGATTTATTAAAAATACTGCTCGCAAAAAATATATTTTGTCTGGCGTTTTTGGATATGAAATCGTCGTTAAATGTGCATTCCTGAAAAAACGCATAACCTTCTACGTAAACTTCTTTTGCAAATTCGCATCCTCTAAACGTGCTGTTATTTCTGATGTTGCGTAAAAATACTTCATTTTCAAATTCGCAAGAGCTGATTTTAGGAAGGTTGGAATTTGCAATTATAACCCTCCGTTTAATCCCATTTAAATATTCTATAGTTTCTAGTTCATTTGCAGTATTGCACCCACTAAGAACAATATTAAATTCGTCGCTTTGCAGATACTTTTCTAAATTTATATGATTAGCAGAGTCTGATTTTAGATTTAAATTAAAATCTCTAAAAACGAAAAAAACTTGCTCTTCGTATTTGCGTTTCTCAATCAAATATGATCTCACGGATCTTGCTACCTCCAAAAACTGCAGATTTTCGCTAAGAATCCCAAGCTCCTGAAACCTTTCAAATTCTTTTTGCTCGATTTCTTTCATCGGCGCTTCCAAAATTTTATCTATATCTAAACCCATTTTTAAACCTCGCTATCAAGCACATGCTAAAATTTTTATTACGTGAAATATTATCAAAAACCAACTTGCGAATTGATTATTGAGAAACAAAAACAGATAACGGATTTTAGCTCGCCTTCATCTTAAATTTAGTTTCAAATTTTAAAATTACCCAAATCAAACAAAATAGGAAAAACCATGAAAATCCTAAAATTTCTATTTTTACTTCCGCTTCTAGCCATCGGCGCGCAAGCTCTAGAGCCAAAAATCGTAATGAAGCCCGAAGCTACCCTAAAAAACGGCCTTTACTACGTAAAAGGCAAGCTCTACGACGGCACGCTAAAGATGCTTCGATACAGCGTCGAGGACCTATATGACGTAAATGCGATGGGCATGGTCTATCCGAGGCTAAAACCGCTACCGCCCACGCTCATACGCGAGATAGACGTGCAGGGCGGCACGGCGGTGCAATATCGAGACTATTTTGACGGCAGAGACAAACCCTCAAACGAATATCCCCTAAAAAACGGCGTCCGCGAGGGCACGGCGAAGCACTATCATGCAGATAGCGGCGCGCTGATGGGCGAGAGCGAATATAAAAATGACGTCCGCGACGGGCGCTACCGCCGCTACTACTTTGACGAGGGCGGCGCGTTAAAGCAGGAGGGCACCTACAAGGCGGACAAGCGAGAGGGCGTGTTTACCGAGTACTACGTTAGCGGCGAGGTTAGCGCGCGCAGCCCTTACGCGGGCGGGATGCGAAACGGCGAGGACTTCGACTACTACAAAAGCGGCAAAATCCGCGGCGTGCGAACCTACAAAAATGACAAGCGAGAAGGCGCGGAGACGTGGTACTACGAAAGCGGCGCCGTGGAGGAGACGGGCGAATATAAAAATGACCGCAAAAACGGCGTTTGGAAGCGATTTTACGAAAACGGCAAAACGCGCGTGGTAGAAAACTATAAAGACGGCGAAAAGGACGGCGTCGCGCGCGAATACTACCCAAGCGGTAAGCTTAGAGGCGAATACGAGTACAAAGATGGCCGCCAAACGGGCACGGGACTGGACTACTACGAGAGCGGAGCGCTGGCGGCGAAAGTGATGTTTAAAAACGGGCACTATCACGGGCTGTACGAAGAGTATCACGAAAACGGCAAGCTAAAAGCCAGAGTGATGTTTGAGAACGGACTGGAGGTCGGCGAGGCGCGCCACTACTACGCAAACGGCAAATTCGAAGCCCTGGGCGAGTTTGAGCGCGGTAGGCTCATCCGCGCTAAAAAATACGACGAAGCGGGCAAGCTAATCAGCGACAAGTCTGATAAAAACGGACTGCCGAGGGAGTCAAATTAGCTAAATTTATGCCTTTGCGGTTTAAATTCGCTCTTTAAATTTTAGCTTTTAGCCGTAAATTTAACGTTTATACCGCTTTGGCTGGAAAATTTGGCGCGCAAAGCTCAAAAAGCGGCGAAGCGATAAAAATCCGCGAAAATTTAGAAATTTTACCGCGCGAAACGACTGCGCGCAAACGGCGCATAAATTTCACGGCGCGAGATTAAAGCAAAACGTAAAGCGGCGATGTCTGCGCGGCAATGGGCGGGATCTAGGCGAAATTTGACGGCAAAATGCAGGTTTTGGCATTTGCGGGCGTAAAACGGAGGCGGTTTGGGCGTTAAATCCGCATAAAAAAGACGCCGAAGCGACTCTGGCAAAGTGCATCAAAAAAGTAGGCGCGAGACTTGCGGACGCGAACGGGTAAAATTTGCAGGCGATTTTACCTTGCAAAAAATAAAACTTTGCCAAACCGAAAAGCCGTAAATTTAATCCGCCCGCGCAAAGTAATCAAAATGCCGCTTTTAGCCGATAAAATTTACGCGCCTAATTTCTGCTCGTTATTTTAGGTAATTACTGTCAAATTTAACGCGGCGGGCTAAATTTAAATTTAGAGTAAATTTAATTTAAAACCGTAAAATCGCCGAAATTTAAGGAGCAAATATGAAAAAAATCGGCCTAATCGGCGGGATGAGTTTTGAGTCTACGATAACGTACTACGAGCAAATAAATCGCAAAATAAACGAGCGCTTAGGCGGGCTAAGCAGCGCGGAGATACTGCTAAGCAGCGTAAATTTCGAGGAGATCGAGGCCTGCCAGCGCGAAAACAGATGGGAGGACGCGGGCGAAATTTTGGCGCGGCACGCGAGGATTTTGCAAGGCGGCGGGGCGGATTTTATCTTCATCTGCACAAACACGATGCACAGGTGCTTTGACGCCGTGCAAAGCGCCGTTAGCGTGCCCGTAGCGCACATCGCGGACGCCACGCTAAAAGCGCTAAAAAACGCAGGCGTCGCTAAGGTAGGGCTGCTCGGCACCGTTTATACGATGACGCAGGATTTTTACAAAAGTCGGCTGATAGAGGGCGGCGCGGAGGTGCTTTTGCCAAGCGCGGGGAATATGACGGAAATAAATCGCGTCATCTTTGAGGAGCTTTGCTACGGCAAGATCGCGCCTAGCTCAAAGGCGAATTTCTTGCGTATCATCGAGGATTTTAGGTCGCGCGGCGCGCAAGGAGCGATACTTGGCTGCACCGAGATAGGCATGCTGGTATCGCAGGCGGATACGGATATGCGACTTTTTGATACGACGCAGATACACATTGACGCGGCGGTTGAGGCGGCGCTGTCGTAGTTTTAGACGCAAAGGGGTTAAATTTACTCCGCGTCTTTAGATAAATTTGCGTAAATTTACGGTTTGTGCGGTATTTTGCTTACGACGCTATGATTTTTAACCTCATTTTTTAAGCCGGCAAGGCTCTTAAATTTATGAGCTTTAATTTTGGCAAAATTTAACGAGATTTGGGCGGTTTTATGCACCGATTTCTTGGACGGGGTCAAGTAAATTTAATAAACGTTACGAATTTCTACTTAAATGATAACAACTCTCATAACTAAGCTATTTTTTAGCTAAGCTATTTTATAATAATCACAATCAAATAAACAGGAGTCCAAAATGT
>CAUQRE010000035.1:0-7437 GCA_963520315.1 uncultured Campylobacter sp.
ACCCTCGATGTCCTCTTCGCCAAATATATGTAAAGGATTCATCTTTCCCGCACCCATCAATTTTAGCGCGATATCGGTTTTACTTACGGCCATGGCGCCTTCGCTTCTAAGGGCGAGTAAAATTTCATTTAGCCTGCCCGAGCCCTCGACCAGGTCGGTAAGGAAGGCATTAGCGTGATCCGGGCCTTCGCCGGTATTTATGCCTTGTTTTTGCGTAAAGACTCTAAGCGCTGCTATATCGTCGGCCGCGCTGATGCCTTTAGGACAGCGGTCGGCGCACTCTTGGCAGTGCACGCAGTTCCATAAACCGCCTAAAACCGCGGCCTTGGCGTGCAGCATCGGGTCTTTACCCCTAGAGTCAAACGTCGCTCTGTGTGCGTGAGTGAAGACAAAAGGCTCCATATAGTCGCTGCTATCGGCAGTTAGCTTATTGCACTCCGACGCGCAGCATCCGCATAGGATGCAGTCCCACTGCTTTTGGATTTTGTCGTACTCGGCCTGCGTTTGTTTACAGCCTTTTTCGGCAGAAAACTCATCCTTAGGGATAAAGGTCGGGCGAATTTTTCTTAAATTTTCGATAGAAGGCTCCCAGTCTACGACGAGATCGGAGATCACTCTAAAATTTGCCAGCGGGGAGATCGTTATGACCTCTGGATTGTCGTATGTCGCTAGCAGCTCTTCCATCTTTTTGTCGCAAGCTAGCACCGAGTGACCGTTTACCCTCACGCCGCAAGCTCCGCAGATAGCCGATCGGCAAGATGCGGTAAAATTTAGCGTCGCGTCCAAATTTTGCTTGATAAACAGCAAAAGCGATAGCAAAGTCTTGCCCTCTATATCTTTTTTATCCACGACGTAGGCTTGTTTGTAGTGTTGCGTGCCGTCGTATCTGTCTATGATTATTTTCATTGCGGTTTCCTTCCGTCAAGCGAGAATTCCGTGACTACGACGTTTTTATAGCCAAGCTCTAGCTTGCCGTCGTTTAGCGTCACGATGCTATGTTTTAAGAAATTTACGTCGTCTCGTTTAAGGTAGTCCTCCCTAGTGTGAGCGCCTCTGCTCTCCAGTCTTTTGCGCGCGGCCAAACAGGCGCAGCGAGATAGCAGGATCAAATTTCCCAGCTCCACGTAGTCGGTAAAGGCCGTATTCATAACCGGATTTGCGTTTGGTACGCTTAGCTTATCGTAGCGAGCCTGTATATCCTCTAGCGCTTTTTCTAGGGCGTCTAGCTTGTCTTGGGTTCTAAAGATACCCATATTGTCCCAGTTTTGTTTACCTAGCTCCTCGCGCAGGAGATACATTTCGTTTGCTTCGCCTTTGCCGTTTGCGACCTTTTTAAATTTCTCGCGCCATTTTTTAGCCAGCTCTTCGGTGTTTTTGCCGCTACCAAAACTAGCCGTTTTGGCATACGCGCTAGCTCCCTTGCCGGCTAGCTGACCCGTTACCACCGCGTCAGAGAGCGAATTTCCTCCGAGACGATTAGCTCCGTGGATAGAGACGCACGACGCCTCGCCGCCCACGTAAAGGCCGGGTATCTTCGTGCTCATATCGTCAAATTTATCCACCTCTATGCCGCCCATCGAGTAGTGTGCGGTAGGCCTGATCGGAACCGGTTGCTCTACTAGGTCTAAATTTTCAAAAAGAAGTGCGGTGTGTCTGATTTTAGGCAATTTTTTCATTATGGTTTCTTTGCCCAGATGCCTAACGTCGATGAGTACGTATGAGCCCAGTCCTTCGCCGTAGTCGCGCCCCTCGCGGATCTCGGTCTCGATAGCGCGAGCCACTACGTCGCGAGGAGCTAGCTCCATCTTCTCGTGGTAGTTTTTCATAAATCTCTCGCCCTTGTTGTTTAGCAGATATCCGCCCTCGCCGCGAGCCGCCTCCGTGATGAGGGTGCCGCCGTTTGCCACGCCGGTCGGGTGAAACTGTATCATCTCGGGGTCTTCAAACCCAAGCCCCGCTCGCACCGCAGCCGCTACGCCGTCGCCAGTGGCGATATAGGGCACCGATGTTCTGTTGTAAAATATCCTCGTATATCCGCCAGTAGCCACCACGAGAGCCTTGCAAAGCACGGGAGTGATATCTCCGGTTTGGAGATTGCGCAGCACGACGCCCTCGGATTTACCGTCCTCTACGCCGATATCTAGCAGCTCGTAGTCCATTAGAAATTTAACGTCGTTGCTAACCGCCTCGTCAAAGCAAGCATGCATAACTATGTGACCGGTTTTATCCGCCGAGTAGTTGCATCTGCGCTTTGAGGCGCCGCCCATCATCCTTTGCGCTACTCCGCCCGGTACGTCGCCTTTTTTAGCGTCTACGCCGCCGCTTGGATTTCTGGAAAATAGCGTTCCGATATAGTCCATCTCGGCTATCGCTTTGCCCGCTAGCTCGCAAAATTTGATCGCCGCGTCCTGATCTACTAGATATGCGCCGCCTTTAACAGTGTCGTAGGCGTGCAGCTTATACGAGTCGCCGTCAGAAAAATTCGTCACGCCGTTTATGCCGCCCTCGGCCATACAGGTGGCGTTTCTTGAGGGCATCATTTTAGTAGCTACGATGACGCTAAGCTCCGGGGCGGCTTTTCTAGCGGCAACCGCTGCGCGCAGTCCGGCGCCGCCCGAGCCGACGATAAGAATATCGCAAGAAGGAAGCCCGTTAGCCTTACCGCTAAAAGCCTCTTTTTTAGAAGCTTTTTTATCAGGCTTTTTGTCGTCGCAGCCGCTAAGCGTCAAAGCTCCGACGCCGATACAGGCTCCTTGCAAAAACCTTCTTCTGGATAAATTTTCGTTCATTTGGTATCCTTTGTTTAAACTCAAAATTTCGCCGAAATTTGAGTTTATTATTACGAGCCTTTATCACTCAGATAAAGACGCCTTAACCTTGTGCCTTTCTGAGATGGAATTATAATACTTTTTTTTTAAAAAAATATTAATATTACACTGCTTGTAAACTAAAATTTTAGAAATGTTTTATCATCTAGTCATAAATTTTGAAATCAAATTTCAATCGCATACCAAATGCCTAGTCGTGGATTATGCCGCGATTTTGATATTTTCGGCTGAAATTCGTAAATTTACATAAATGCGATTTTACCGATATTAAATCAGATAAATTTGCTCTTATTAGCGGTATAAATCGACTAGAAAAGTTAAATTTAAAGCATTTGGTAAATTTGCTTTTCGTGTTTTGCCCGGTTTTATTTAAGCAAACAAGAAAAATATCACATAAATATCACAAAATCCCCGTTTTTTAAATTTAAGCAGTTTTTTTATACAATCATTTAAATTTAAAACCGCGGAAAATAATATGAAATTTATCCCCAAAACCTTGCCTTTCGTAGAATTTATCGCTCTCATGGCGCTTTTAACCTCGCTTGGAGCCATGAGCACCGACGCGATGCTGCCCGCACTCATGCAGATCGGCCTAGATCTTGGCGTGACGCAGATAAACCAAACCCAGCTAGTCATATCCTCGATGTTTGCAGGCTTTGCCGTCGGACAGATATTTTACGGGCCGCTTAGCGACTTTATCGGACGACGAAACGCCGTGCTGCTAGCGCTTGCGATATTTACGGCAAGCTCCTTTATCTCGGTCGTTACGAGCGATTTTACCGCGCTTTTGGCGAGCAGATTTTTCCAGGGACTAGGCGCTGCGGGCCCTAGGATCATCGCGATGGCGCTTATCCGCGATCTTTACGAGGGACGCGCGATGGCTCGCGTGATGAGCTTTATCGCGGCCGTCTTCATCATCGTGCCCGCACTCGCTCCCATCATCGGCGGCTTTATTTTTAAAATTTATAGTTGGCGCAGCATATTTTTGTTGCTTACTTTTATGGGGCTTGCTTGCCTAGCGTGGTTTGGAATGCGTCAGAGCGAGACTCTGCCGGCACAAAATCGCAATAAATTTAGCCTAAATTTGATAAAAAGCGAAGCCGCGCACGTCGTGAAAAACAGACGAACCGCAGGCTATACGATCGTTTTGGGGCTGATTTTCGGGATGTTTTTGAGCTATATCAGCACCGCTCAGCAGATTTTCGAGGTGAGTTATAGGCTGGGCGACGAGTTTCCTATCTATTTTGCTATAAATGCCCTAGCTCTAGGCGCCGCGTCGATGATAAACGCAAAGCTCGTGATGATCTACGGCATGCGCTACCTCAGCATGCGCGCTATGGGGATGTTTTGCGTCATCGCGGTCGCGTTTTTGCCCGTTGTCGTCGCATATGACGGAGTGCCGCCGCTGTGGACTTTTATGGCGTTTTGCATGAGTAGCTTTTTTTGCGTGAGCATACTTTTCGGCAACCTAAACGCGATGGCGATGGAGCCTATGGGCAAGATCGCTGGCATGGCGGCTGCGCTGATCGGCTCGGTTTCGACCTTTATCTCGCTTCCTATCGGAGTCGCGATCGGGCAGCTATTTGAGGGTACGCTAACGCCTATGGTTGCGAGCTTTGCGCTTATCGGAGCGGCAGCGTTTGCGCTGCTTTATAGGACTTCAAAGATTTCCGAGGAGTAAATTTACGCAGGCCGGATTTTATCAAATTTGAGCGGTAAATTTGGCTACGCTTAAACAACCGCGCCGTCCGCAAAAGAGCCTTATAAAGCAAATTTACGCTATCATTGCACAAATTTAAAGGCAAAATATGAAACCAAAATACGACTTTTTCAAAAACTCCAAATTTGCATTCGAGGGGCTTGCCGCGATGCTAAAAAACGAGGCGGCGTTTCGCCTTGAGCTTTGCGTTACACTTCCGCTCGCGCTAGTTTCGCTATTTTTACCCGTCTCCGCCGCACAGCACGCACTGCTGATCGCCGTTTTCGGACTCGTTTTGATCTGCGAGTGCCTAAATACCGCGGTCGAAGCGGTGGTAGATCTCGTTTCGCCGGGCTTTCATCCGCTAGCTAAAATCGCCAAGGACTGCGCCTCAGCCGCCGTTTGCCTCTCTATCGGCACGGCTGCGATAACTTGGGCGTGGGCTATTTTTTCGCTAATTTTTTAAGAGCATGGTAAAATTTGACGGCAAAAACGGTAGCGATTTTGCGCTAGTCGGGTCTTAAATTTGCGCCGAATTTGATTGGCGGCTTAAAAAGCAAGCTACGCCGCCAAATCCCAAAAATCCGTCGTTTGGCTAGCCGGGCGCGTAAAATTTATAAAAAATACGGCTAAATTTAACCGCAAAACTGCACAAACGCGCCGCCGTTTGTAAAACCAGCAAGAGAGCAAGCTGTGAAAATTTAACCCGTCTGGCGCCAAAATCGCGCTGAATGACTAAAGCTTTAAGCTTTTTTTGGATAAAGTTTCACTCTTATTATCAGTTTAGGAAAACTATGAAGCTACGTATTTCTTGGTTTAAATTTACGCTTTTAAACGCCGTTTTTATCGCCGCGCTAAATTTTGGGCTGTTTAATTTTATTTACTCAAGGCTTAGCTTTGAAGCTCATCCGCTGACGGCCGCAAGCCTGCCGGTTATATATTTTTCGCTGCTTTGCGCGCTGTTTTCGCTCGTTTTTTTGCCCTATCTGGCTAAGCCGGTTAGCATCGCTGCGATTGCCATTACGTGCGCTAGTAGCTACTTCATGCAAAGCTACGGTATCATAATCGATAGCGAAATGATAAGAAACGTCGCGCAAACGGACGCGGGAGAGGTATTAAGCTTTTTAAATCCAAAACTCGTTTGCTATATGCTATTTTTGGGCGTTTTGCCCTGCCTTCTGGTTGCTTTTGCGAGGATAGAGTACGGCGGCGTAAAGCGGCATCTAAAGGTCAAATTTGTGGCATTTTTCGGCTTTTTAGCGCTCGCGGCGGCTCTATTTTTGCCCCAAACCAAATCCATCATCCCGTTTTTTCGAGAAAATAGCTTCATCAGAGCCTACAACCTGCCGTTTTATCCGATTTACGCGACGCAAAAGTATATAAAACTCGAGTTTTTCAAGCCCGAATTTAAACAAATCGGCACGGACGCGACGATGAGGCCAAGCCACGAGCGACGACTAATGGTGCTAATCGTCGGCGAAACGGCCCGTGCGAAAAACTATTCGCTCGGCGGATACGCCAAAAACGACACGAATTTTTACACGAAAAAGGAGCCGAATTTGGTCTATTTTAGCGATGCTCGCTCCTGCGGAACTGCGACAGCCGTCTCGCTGCCGTGCCTGTTCTCAAAATCCACGAGAAAAGAATACAGCAGCAAAGAATTTAGCGAAAACGCGCTTGATATCCTAAAACGCGCGGGCGTCAAGGTCGTGTGGCTGGGCAACAACTCGGGCAAGTGCAAGGGCGTTTGCAGCCGCTTGGACGCCGGCGACGTCGAGTATTTTGACGCCGGATACGATACAAATATGCTGGCCTCCTTCAAAAAACGCCTCGAAAATCTCGCGCAAAACGAGATCATCATCCTGCACCTGCAAGGCTCGCACGGACCGGCCTACTACGCGCGCTATCCGAGCGAATTTCGCAAATTTACCCCGACTTGCGACACGAGCGAGCTTAGCTCCTGCGATAGCGAGAGCATCGTAAACACCTACGACAACACGCTGCTTTTTACGGATTTTTTTATTGGCGAGGTGATAAAGGCGGTCAAGGACGCGGGCGGCGATAAAAGCGCGGTTTGGTACTTTTCAGATCACGGCGAGAGCCTAGGCGAAAACGGCATCTATCTGCACGGCATGCCCTACGCCATCGCGCCCGAGACGCAAAAGCATATCCCGATGATGGCGTACGCAAGCGATGAAGCGACGCTGACTCGTCTGCGCGCGCAAAAAGACGAAGCCGTCTCGCACGATAATGTTTTTAGTTCGTTGCTCGGCTTTTTTGGCGTAGAGACAAGAGAATATGACAAAAAACTAGACATATTTAATTAAGCGATTTTGGCGGCTTGTCTTTTTCCGCCATACGTCGTTGGTGGCTCAGTCGGCTTCAGTCACGTATTATATATACGCTCCCTCGCCTCGCTCGTCGCTGCCTCGTCTGACGAAAAAATACGGCGCCTTATCGTTTTGCGTTCAAATTCGAGAATTTCGACTTCAAATTTTACATAAATAGTTAAGGCGAAGTATCGAGAGATGATTTTAAATGTTTTGAAGTAAATTTCGTCCCAAGACTAGACATATAATCTGTCGCAGGGCGAAATTTACGAAATCATTTAAAAGCGCTCGCGAGACAAGCCGTAAATAGCAAAAATCAATCTCTTTGCCAGATTATTTTTTTTCCAAACCCCAACGCATTATGCGTAAATTTAACCCAGCCCAGACTCAAACTATAAAGGCTCGGATTCATCGCCAAAGCGTAAGGAAAGCGCGCGAAGTAGATTTTGCTTTGCTGCGCGGTCGCGGGAGCGGCTAGAGCGCGAAACTGCACGCCCTCTATCTTGCCTACTATTTTGGTATCAAGCGCTACCGTGCCGGCCACGCAGGGCTCTGCTAAAAACGCCTTCACGTGAGCGCT
>CAUQRE010000036.1:0-7421 GCA_963520315.1 uncultured Campylobacter sp.
CTATTTTAGCTCCAGTATCGCCCGCACCTCTTCGTCGGTAAACAGACTCGCGCTTTCGTGTTTTTTGCGCTCAAGCGCAGCTTTGGGCTCGGCGCGCGGCGTCAAATTTTGCCCAGGCTCGTTAAAATCAAACAACGCAGCCTGCGCAAAATCATCTGAAACTGCCGTTTTTGCAGCTTCGTTTGAGGTAGCCGCTTTGCTAAACGAAGCCGTTTGAGTAGCTCCGCCAAACACGGAAGCTTCTTGTTGAACGGTATTTTGAGCACTTTCGGCTAAAACCGCGATTTTAGGCGCTTTGCTTAAAGAGCCTGTTTGCAAGATAGCCTTTTCCTCGCGGCTTTTCTCTTGATACGGCATAGCATTCTGCATTTCTTGTAAATTTTGCTCCTGTACGGAAGCGATTTTTCGCTCGCTCTTGGGCATTAAATTTGTCTCAAATTCGGCGCCGTTAATCGCCTGACGCACGTTTTCAAATTTAACGTTTTCGTCAAATTTAACCGCCGTAGCTTCGCCGCTCTCGTTAAATTTATCATCCTGCAAAAATAAAGATTCGTCAGGCAAATACTCGTCTCGCTCGTATTGGCGCGCAAAAAGCTCGCTCACGTTGATAGCGTCTGCATTGTCCGCGTCTTTGCTCGGCGCCTCCTTGACGCTCTCGCCGAGCTCCTCGATGCCTGTTATTCGCAGGCTTGGCATCACGGCTTTAAAGCTTTGCAAAATAGGCAAAAAAGAGCCGTCAAATCCATCCAAAATCACTCGCATATTTAGCCTTTTTCAGTTTTTTCGAGCGATTTTATCAAATTTATCTTTTGAGCCGTTTTAAGCTCATCCAAAAGCCGCTTATAACAAAAAACAAAACCGATGCGGAAGCTAAACAAAATATAAATTTACCGACCGCACCCAAAAAATATCCCGAATGCAAACTCAAAACCGCTTTATGAATCGCAAAAGGTCTAGGCATCGAGCTTTTGGCGTCGTCAAACCTCGCGTGCCTGATAATTTGTCCCTTGGCGGCGTTTATCGTCATCGTATTTACCTTATTGTCCTCTTCCAGTCCTTTGTCAAAGTAAAATATCATAAAATTTTCGCCGTCTTCTTGCGTGATGACGTTAAAAAGCTCGTAATTACCCCTATCTCGTTTAAAAATATCTATCGCGGCCTCTAAATTTGCTATCTTGTCCTCGTCCTCCAGCGAAAATCCCCTCACCTGCGTAAAGCTCTTTTTTCTAAAAATTTCTTTTTCGCCAAGCGCGTTATTTACGAGCTTTGCCGCCCAGTCGTACGACCAGTAAAGCCCCGTAACGCTCATAAAAGCCAAAAATAAACAAAGATAAACGCCCGCAAATCCGTGTAGGCTGTATAAAAAAGCATAGCCTTTGGCCTTGATTTTTAAAGTAAACGCGCGAATAAATTTAGTTTTAAAACTAGGATAATAGATTATCAATCCAGATACAACCAAGATAACCAAAGCGATAGAGCAAACCGCAACGATATGCTTGCCTATAAGCCGCAGAGTCTCGTTTTCGCTAAGACCAAGCCCTAGATTCGTATGCAAATTTAACATTAGTCCGATAAATTTATCGCCGAAATTTTCGCCCGTTATCTCGCCCGTGTATTGATTTATAAAATACGACTTAAACTCGCCTTTAGCATTCGTGCCGGATATGCCTAGAGCGTGATTTGCGTCAGAGTTTATCTTGTAGTAGCTAAGTGTAAAATTCGCTTCCCTAGCTTTAAAAATATCTAAAATTTCTCTCGCGCTAAGCTCTTTTTCGCCTTGTTCGACGAAGGTTTTTTGCGAGTTTGCAAGGTCTATAATCTCGTCGTGATAGGATATGACCGCGCCGCTAAGAGCGACGATAAGCAGCGGCACAATACAGGCTAGGCTTAAAATCAAATGGACGTTAAACCAAAACTTCTTTTTCTTTAAAAACGGCATCTTTCCCCTTAAATTTAAACTCGAATTTTATAAGCCGGGCGCAGGGCGGCGATCGCTACGCACCGCCTCGCTTAAATACGGCTAAATTTAAAAATTTACGTTAAATCCGAGTCTATATTTAATCCCGTCGGCGATCAAAATTTCATAGCGTCCAGATTTCGTCGTTACGTATTCGTTAAAGATATTATAAACGCTAAAATTTACGCTCGCGTTTTTGGTTAGCTTGTAGCTTGCGCCCGCGTCAAATAGCGTATAATCCTTTATCTCCTCGTCACCCGGTAGGCCGTAAACGGCCCTGGTTTTGCCTAGATAGTTCATCTGCGTCCAGAAATTTAGATCGGGCGTCATATCGTAGTCAAGCCCTATTTTTACGGTATGTACGGGTAGATTGTTTAGAGATTTGCCCTCGTACGCGCCCGATTTTTGCTTTGATTTAGTATAAACGTAGCTTGAGTGCAGGGCTAAATTTGATAAAATCTGCCAGTCTGAGGCAAGCTCGACGCCCTTTACTTCGGCTTTGCCGATATTTACGCTTTCCCAGATGCCGCGCCTATAGGTCTTGCCGTTATGCACGCAAGGAACGCCCGGTCGCGCGACGCAAACGGGCTTCGTACCTAGACCGTCTTTTATCTGCGTATAAAACGCCATCGCCGAGACGTTAAGGCTCTCGTCCCCGTACGCAACGCCAGCCTCGTAGTTTAGGCTGGATTCGGGTTTTAGGTCGCTTTTACCCAGCTGGGCTCCCATACCGCCGGCAAAAGGCAGAGCAAGCCCGTCGGTTCGCATCTTGATATCAGGCGTCGAGTAGCCTGCCGATACGCCGCCTTTTAGCGATAAATTTTCGCTTAGATGATACACGGCATATCCGCGCGGAGATACGTGTCCGCCGTAGTCTTTGTCGTGATTGTATCTTAGGCCGGCAGTTAGCGTGAGCGCGTCGGTCACGTCAAAATCGTCCTCGCCGTAGAGCGACAAATCATATCTCTTTACGTTTGCGGCATCGGCCGTCGTTGCTTTTTCGTTTAACCTTTCTCTTTTATATTCGGCTCCTAGACTTAGCGTGTTGTTATCAAAAAAATACGTTCCCTTGGTATTTAGCGTCGTCGTTTTTAGCGTGAGATCTTGTTGTCCGCTTTCTTTCATATGATCGTGGGTTAAAAAGCTTTCAAGCAGCAGTTTGTCGTATTTGCCCGTATGCGAGAGCGAGGCGGTATATCCGCTCATTTTTTCAAACGCGACGCTCGTATTATCGCCGGTAGCCCTTCTTAGCGTCTTGCCCTCGGTGCGCTCGTATTTATTTACTACGCGGCGTAGATCCAGCGCTATCTCGTCGTTTTCGGTGGCGTTATACATGATTTTCGCGCCAAAATTTACGTCTTCGTTTTTGCGGTTCGTAAAGACTCGCTCATCTTCAAATTTATGAAAATACCGCCCGTAAAGCGCGATGCCTAGCACGTCCGGGATCACTGCGCCGTTTGCGTAAAAACCGGTTTGGTAGTCGTCATTTATCCCGCTTTTGCCCGCAAGCGTGTAGTAGCCGTTTACGTTTCCGCTAAATTCGTTTGAAAAGCCCTTGGTGATGATGTTTATCACGCCTCCCATCGCATCCGAGCCGTATAGCGAGCTCATCGGCCCTCGCACGATTTCGATACGCTCGATCGTGTTTGCGGGCGGGAGGAAATTTTGAGCGCTACCGACCGCGCGAAGCCCTCTATACGCGCTATCGCTAGTTGCAGGGCGGCCGTCTATTAAAATTTTAGTGTATTTTTGACCAAGGCCTCTCATCGTGATACCGCGTCTGCTAGCCGCCCCCAGCGTCGCACCGAAAACGCCCGGAGCGTCTTTTACGACGCTTTCTATATCTTGATGGTTGCGCCTGGCTATCTCTTTTTGCGAGATTACCGAGACTGAGGCAGGCGCGTCCTTGATATTTTGCTCAAAACCCGTCGCGCTAGTTACGGTAACTTCGTTTAGTTTTACTTCATCGGCCGCCTGCGCGCAAGATAGTGCTAGGCAAGCTAGCATAGAAATTTTAGGCATACTTTTCACCTTTAGACTCCTTATTTAAATTTAAATCCTATTTTACTATAATCAGATAATTATTATCAATACTTAGGCAAACGGTAGAGGGATTTTTATCAACGCTAAAAGGATAAAAGCAAATGAAGGTCGAATTTAAAGATATTTTACGAGCAAACGAACAAGAAATCGCGCAAAATTCGGTGCGCTACGGACAAAGCGCGTGGCAAGAGCAAGATAGAAAATGTAAAGTCGAGTTTTTTAAAGGCACAAGTGGCGCAAGCTACTGCAGGAGCGAAATAATCTGCAACAAAAGCGTAAAAAGACGGCTTGAAAGAAGCGCGGGCTACTGCTTTTTGCTCTTTAACGACGCAAGAAAGGACACCGGACTTAAAGCGGGTAAAAAAACTTTTTGCCTAAAGGCCGGAGAGTTTTGGACGGGACGCGTGGATAGCGGATTTGAGGGCATTTGCGAGTATCAAAGCAGCAGCTACGCCGGGCGATGCATCGTGCTAAAAAACGAGTTAGCCCGCGAGCTAGCGGCATTTAAAAATTTAGGCGAAGAAAACGAAATCTGCATCCAAACGGCCAAGATAAATTTGGCTCAAAGCCTGATTTTGCGAGAGCTTTTAGGCGCGAGCGAGTTTGAGGGCAAGATGCGCGAAATCTTTATGGAAGCTAAAATTTTAGAGTTAATCTACAAAAGCCTAGGCGCGCCCAAAACGCCCGAAGCCGATGAAAAAAAACGCGATTTTAGCGACGAATACGTAAAAATTTTAAATAAAGCGAGGCAAATTTTACTAAGCGACGTCCAAAATCCGCCCAGCATAAAAGAGCTAGCCAGAGCGTGCGCGACGAATGAATTTAAGCTAAAAACGGGCTTTAAAAGCTACTTTGGCGATACGATCTACGGGCTGCTAGCAAGCGAGCGGCTAAACGCGGCAAAAAAACTTTTAGAGCGCGGAGACGTCTGCATAAGCGAAGCTGCAAAAATCGTCGGATACGCCAGCGCTCCGCACTTTGCAAAGATTTTTAGAGAAAAATTCGGCGTTTTGCCGACGCAAATTTTAAAACAAAAGAAATTTTATACGTAAATTTAACGCTCTTGTGAGGCTTTGCGGACGTTAAATTAAAATAAAATTTAAACGTATCGGCTCGATTTTTTAAATTTAACGGGCAGTAAAAACGGCGGTAAATTTTAAAATTTAAAAGCGCCAAATAGCTTGCCGGAGTCGGTTTTGCGCCTAAATCCGGCCTAAATTTACCGCAAACCTGAACACAGACGGCGTAAAAGCCAAAAAGCCAAAATATCAAACGCCGCGCGATAAAGCCGTAAAATATGCTAAAATACGGCAAAAACAAAGGTCAAAATGCTTCTTTACGTCCACATCCCCTTTTGCGAGAGCAAATGCCCCTACTGCGCCTTTGGTTCGGTAGTGGGCAAACGAAATTTAACGAGCGCGTATTTTGACGCGATGATTGCGGATTTTAGGGAGCAAATTTTAAAATTTGACGTAAAAAAAGGCGAGATCGAGACGCTTTTCATCGGCGGAGGGACGCCAAGCGCCGTGGACGGTGGCTACTACGAGCGGTTATTTGAGACGGTCGCGCCATATCTCGCGGCAAACGCCGAGATCACGACGGAGGCAAATCCAAACTCGGCAAGCCTAGCGTGGCTATCGCAGATGAAATCATACGGCGTAAATCGCGTGAGCTTCGGCGCTCAGAGCTTTTTTGAAGATAAGCTTAAATTTCTCGGGCGTATCCACGACGCAAGCCAAATCTACGAAGCCATCATAAGCGCCAAGACCGCGGGGCTAGAAAATATCAACGTAGATCTCATCTACGGCACTAAGCTAGACACCAAAAAACGCCTCGAGCAAGAGGCTCAAAACGTCCGAAATTTAGGCGTTTCGCACGTTTCGGCGTATTCGCTAACGCTTGAGGAAAATACGCCATTTGCCGGTAAGATAAGCTACGCAAAAGATAGCCCGAGGCTGGCTAAATTTATGATAGACCGCATCGAAGAAATCGGACTAAAACAATACGAAATCTCAAATTTCGGTCAAATTTGCAAGCATAACCTGGGCTACTGGCAGGGCAAAAATTACCTTGCCCTGGGCGCTTACGCGGTCGGATTTTGGCGAGACCATCGCTTTTATAACGCTTCAAATTTAAACGCTTACGTAAAAAATCCGCACGCTAAAAAAATAGAAAATTTAAGCGCGGACGAGCTAAATTTAGAGCGGATATTTTTAGGCGCTAGAAGTATCGTGGGCATCGAGCAAAGCGACCTAAACGCCGAGCAAAGCCAAAGAGCGCTGCTGCTAAAAAAGAGCGGGAAATTAAAATTTAAAAACGGGCGATATTACGCCGAAAATTTCCTCACCGCGGATGAAATTTCTTTATTTATCGCGGGCTGATTTATGCAAATTTGAGATAAAAAACGATAAAATGAGCGCTTTAAAATAAAATTTAGGATAAAAAAATGTTTGGCATGAGCTTACCCGAGATCATCGTCATAGCCGTCATCGCGGTATTATTTTTAGGGCCCGATAAGCTTCCTAGCGCGATGGTAGAGATAGCGAAATTTTTTAAAACCGTCAAAAAAACAGTCAATGACGCAAAAAGCAGCTTCGATCAAGAGATAAAAATCCAAGAACTCAAAGAGGACGCGAAAAAATACAAAGAGAGCATCGCAAAAACCACCGAAACGGTGCGAAAAAAGCTCACGTTTGAGGAGCTTGACGAGCTCAAAAAGGGCGTAAACGACGTCGCTAGCGGCATCACGGACGGCCTAAACGACGTGAAAAAGAGCGTCGAAGCGGTCAAAAACCCTGGCGAAGCCGTCAAAAACGCCGTTCTAGGCGATAACGAGAAAAAAGAGGCGTAATGTTTGAAGAGCTAAAACCGCATTTAGTAGAACTAAGAAAAAGGCTTTTTATCAGCGTTTTATCGGTCGTAGCGATGTTTATCGCGTGCTTTAGCTTTTGGAAACCGCTGCTAGCCGCAATGACCGCTCCGCTATCTAAAGTCCTGCCAGCAGGCAGCAACATCATCTTTACGCAGGTACAAGAGCCGTTTTTTACCGCGATGCAAGTGGCGTTTTTTGCGGGTCTGATACTCGCGCTACCGGTAATATTTTGGCAGCTTTGGCTCTTTGTCGCGCCCGGTCTTTACGATAACGAAAAAAAGCATGTTATTCCGTTTGTTATTTCGGCTACTTTTATGTTTTTAGTCGGGGCAGCGTTTTGCTACTACGTCGTGATACCTATCGGCTTTGAGTTTCTCGTTACCTTCGGCGGGCAGCTGTTTACGGCGCTACCTAGCATAGGCGAATACGTCGGCTTTTTCACAAAACTGCTAATTGGCTTTGGAATTTCATTTGAGCTACCAGTTATTACATTTTTCCTAGCAAAGATCGGTCTAGTTGATGACAAGATGCTAAAAGAGTACTTTAGAT
>CAUQRE010000037.1:0-7385 GCA_963520315.1 uncultured Campylobacter sp.
GACATGTCATGAGTAAACCCGCACCGCCGCCAACCATGTAATCATCTACCTTTTTATGCTTATCGGCGCTAAAATCCCTAGGATTTAAAAAATTAATCAAGATAAGATTTTCCTTTACGGCACGGCCTAAAATACTATCTTGGAAGTAGGGTCGCACAAGGCTTTCAAAAAGCGTAACAAAGGTAAATTTCATCAGGAATTTTCTAAAATCAAGATAGCATTCTTGGTATATATTTTTTTGTTTTCTACATCGACTTTTTCTACATAAATGTCGATGTATGGAATATAAAAACTTTTTTCCAACCCTTTGGTGATTAAATTTTCATCGGTTTTTACGAGAAATAGATGATTTGCCCCGACTGCATCTATATCCTCTACCTCGCCCAGCCTTTGGTTATTCTCATAAATTTCACAACCGATGATATCAAAATAGAAAAATTCGCCTTTTTTTAGTTTACAATTTTTTCTAGTTTCTTCTTTTGTAGTGTAAATTATTTTGTTTGTGAGAGTTTTTGCACTATCTACATCCTCAAAACCATAAAAAACAATCGTATCATTTGCGCAGTTGTAGTTCTTGACGATCAGTTTACTGCCGTCCATATCATAAAAAACGGTATTTTTCTTAAACTGGTCGGGGAAATCACATATATTGTGAAGCCTGACAAAACCTTTTAGCCCTACGGTTTTTCCAAGTAACGCGACTTCTATAAATTCACTCAAGGTGTTTTACCGTAACGCGGTATGAAGTAGTATCTTTAGCTTTATAGCCGACAATAACGGTTTTTATAGCATTTATTGTTCTGCCGTCTTTACCGATTAGTTTACCGGTATCAACCTTGTCGGCATATATTACTAGTTCGGTAAAATCATCGCCAAGCTTGACTCGTTCAAGTTTTACTTTTTCTGGAAAATCAGCAATGAGTTTAGCGTATTCAAGTAAAAAATTTTCTACCATTTTTTAAATTATTTGCTAGTTATTTTTGCAACCCTATCGCTAAGTTTTGCACCGACGCCTTTCCAATAAGCCAAGCGCTCAGCGTCAAATTTTACTACCTCAGGCTCAATCATAGGATTGTAGTAGCCGATCGACTCTATCCAGCCTCCGTCTCTTCTTTTTCTGCTATCCGTTACGACTATACGATAAAAAGGTTTTTTCTTGCGTCCCATTCTCGTTAGTCTTACTACTGTTGCCATTATATTTCTCCTTCTGTTTTTTAAATAGGCTTAAATTTAGTCACGCTCGTAGCCAAATTTAAGCCCTTTAGTTAGGGCGAGAATTTTTAGCTTGATTTAGTAAATTTCCAAGCCCTTTTAGACCTTCTTTACCAGAAAATCTCTTTGCTATTTTTGACGCGTTTTCAAACTGCTTCAAAAAGCGATTTACCTCTACTTGAGATAGCCCAGATCCCGCAGCCAAACGTCTTTTTCGGCTATTGTTTAACAAATCAGGATTTTCGCGCTCTTTTTGCGTCATCGAATTTATCATAGCCTTGATATGTAAAATTTCCTTCGAGTTATCAAGGTCGATATCTTTTATCTGATTTGCCACGCTTGAGAGCCCTGGTATCATACCGATTAAGCTTTTCATATTTCCAAGCTTTTTGACGCTTTCCATTTGAGATAAAAAGTCGTTAAAGTTAAACTGCCCTTTTTTAATCTTTTTATTTATTCTTTTTGCTTCTTGCTCGTCTATCACGGCGCTAGTTTTTTCAACCAACGTCGCCAAGTCGCCTTCGCCCATTATGCGGCTCACGATACGCTCGGGGATAAAGCTCTCCATATCGCCGACTTTTTCGCCGATACCTACGAATCTAAGCGGTATATTTAGTTGTTTGGCTATGCCGATAGCTACGCCGCCTTTGCTGTCCGAGTCAAATTTGCTTAGCACCACGCCGCTTATTTTTAGCGCGTCGTTAAACGTACTTGCTGTTTTTACTCCGTCTTGTCCGCTCATAGCGTCGGCTACATAAAAAATTTCATGCGGCTGGAGCGCTGATTTGATATCTTTTATCTGTTTCATCAAAGCTTCGTCTATCGCTAGGCGTCCCGCCGTATCGACCAAAAGCACGTCGTAAAGCCCGCTTTTTGCTTTAGCTAGCGCTTGTTTAGCTACGTTTAGCGGATCGGTTTCGTTTTCTATGCTAAAAAGCTCTATCTCGTTTGCTTCACAAAGCTGACGAAGCTGCTCGACGGCAGCCAAGCGTTGCAAATCGCACGCCGCGACCAAAACTTTTTTCTTTCTAAGCTTTAGATAATTAGCTAGCTTTATCGTCGTAGTGGTTTTTCCGCTACCTTGCAAGCCAGCCATCAGCACGATTGTAGGAGCTACGGGCGCGAAGACAAAGCCCTGGTTGCCCGGCGCGGTTAAAACCTTCGTTAAATTTGACTTGATAGCGTCTAAAAACTGCTTTTGACCTATTCCGTTTTGCTTTAGATCGGCCTCTATGAGAGCTAGCAGCTCTTTGGTAACTTTGTGATGAACATCGGCTTTTAGCAGTGCTTTTTTAAGCACGTCAAGCGCGTTATTTAGCGCTTTTTCATCGTCTACGAAACGAATTTTACTAACGGCTAAACGAAACGACTCGCTGATTTGTTCAAACACATTCTACCTTTTATTTACATTTATAGCTAAAGCGCGTATTTTATTAAATTTAAGCTTTATCGCTCTTTAAATCTCAAAATTTCTTGAAATTTCAAAACCGAGTCTGTTAAAGTCGCTACTCAAATTTGACCTAAATTTATATCCTAAAAGCTCGATTTTATAAGCATGTAGATACATTCTTGCGGATTTATTTTTAGCGTATTTTTCATCGCCGACGATCCCGTATCCTGCGTGATTTAGGTGCACTCGGATTTGGTGGGTTCTGCCGGTTTTTATCTCGACTTTTACGAGACTTTTTTTGCCTGCGACCATCACCGGCGTCACGTGCGAAAACGCCTCTTTGCCGTTTGGCGATATCTTAGAAAATGCTCCGCCTCTGTTTTTTAGCGTGATTATGGGTTCGTTTACGCTAAATTCCTCGCTCACGATACCTTTTACCGCTGCGACGTACTCTTTTTTTACGCGGCAGTTTTTAAACTCCTCGATCGCTTTTTTTTGAAATTCCTCGTTTTTCACGAGCAAAAGCACGCCGCTAGTTTCTTTATCAAGCCTGTGAAGCAACGGAAATTTATAAGTTTCGCTCACTTTTTCGGACGTTAAAAACGCCGGCTTATCGACCGCGATCAGATTTTCATCCTCAAAAATTACGCTTGGACGCGGTAGTTTTTGCACGTTAAATTTAGTCGCCGCGCTCATCATTGTGCGCGCCACGGCGATCCTCTGTCCTTTGGCGCTAACTAGCCCTGCGTCGATTAGTTCCTTTGCCTCGTTGTTTGAGATGCCTTCCTGGATCGCCAGCAGTTTATAGGCTTTTTCTTCTTTCATAAATTTTCCTCAATATCTTTTAAAATCTCGCTCGCATCGCCTTTGGCGACGATTTTTGCTTTGGGTAAATTTTGCCTTAAAAGCGAATTTATCTCGCCCGCTTTTGCAAATTTTATACCATCAACCGCGCTATACAGGGCTTTTTGGTTAAATATAAACTCCCCGCTTATCACCGCATTTTCAAACTGAGCCGCCTCGATCGGATTGTGTCCGCCCACGTTTGGTACGAAGCTACCGCCTAGCACGACGACATCGCTAAATTTATAAATATTTACCAACTCACCCATCGTATCGATCAGCACGCACTGCGCGTCGAAATTTTTCGCTTCGCTAAATTTAGCAAAACTTAGTCCGTTTTTTACGGCAAATTTAACCAAAATCTCGCCCGCCTCGCAAAATCTCTCAGGATGACGCGGTACTAAAATCAGCTTGTCGTTTGCGCTCAAATTTAACTCGCGTAAAATCAGCTCCTCTTCGCCCGCATGAGTGCTAGCCAGCACGATCACGCGCTCTTTTGGCTTGGCGTAAATTTTACTCGGGCTTGGCAAAAAAGCTGATTTTATATTGCCGCTAACGACGATATTTTTGGCGCCGAGCCGCTCCAAACGCTCTTTATCTAGATCGCTTTGAGCGTAAATTTTATCTATAAATTTAAACAAATATCTATAAAAAAAGCTAAATTTAAGATAACTTTTGTAGCTCCTGTCAGAAATCCTAGCGTTTATCAAAATGATGCGCGAGCCTTTAAATTTGGCCCAAAAAACAAGCCCCAGCCAAAGCTCGGCCTCAAAAATGACCGTGATTTTAGCAGGCTTTAGCCAAAACGGCAAAAATAGCTCAAACGGCAAAAAGCGCGTATTTGGCGTGATCTTTTTCGCCTCGTCAAAACCAGTTTTGGTTACGACCGAGACTGTGGCTGTGTCTTTAAATTTGCTAACTAACGGCGCGATAGAGCGCACTTCGCCGAAACTACACGCGTGAAAATGCACGCGCGAGGCATCAAATTTGGGATTTTTAAACAAAAAAAATCTAGCTGGGATAGAGACTCTGTACTTTTTCTTAAAAGCTAAAATCGCAAGCGGTAAAGCCCCCAAGGCAAACGCCGCGAGGACTAAAACGTAATAAATTATTATCAAATTTAAAGGCTAGTTCGCCGCTTCTTTGTATAAAATTCGGCCGCAGTGAGGGCATGTCACTATATCTTCGCCCTTGATTACGGCAGAATAAGTCTTGTCGTTTATCTGCATAAAGCAGCCGTAGCAGGCCTGCTTTTTGACCGGCACGACGGCTGTGTTGTGCGCCCATTTGCGTATTTTCTCGTAAAAAGTCAAGATTTTTTGATTCATCTCGCCGACGAGTTTATTTTTCTTAGCGTATATTTCATCTCTTTGCTGTTCGATAGCGCTGACTTCGGCTGAAATCTCGCTCTCGATTTTGGCTAAATTTTCGCTAAGTTCAGCAGCCTTCGCCTCAAGCTCGCTTTTAAGAGCATTTTTGCTATCTATGATTTTTTCTAGTCTTTCGACCTCTTCGTTTGCGGCCTCTAGCTGTTCTTTAGCTAGCTCATCTTCTAGTTGAAGCGCTTTTATCTCTTTTTCTGTTTTTGCAGCGCCGCTTTTTTTGGCGACGTCTTTTATTTTTGCGCTAAATTCGGCTATGTGCGCGTTGGTTTGAGATTTTTGATTTTTTAGCTCGGTCACGCTCGTAGCCGCTTCCTCGATCTGTGCTAAAATCGCCGCCTGCTCGTCCTTGGTCGCTTTTAAAACGCTTTGAACCTTCTCAAGGCGCGGAGTAAAATCGTCGATATCTTTATCGATGCTTGAGAGCTCGACTAGCTGTTCTAAATATTTATTCATCTTTTTCCTTTAACTGTATGAAAACGGATTTTTTGAGTTGGATATTATAGTAGGAATCGGCAAAATTTGCAAATATTTTGCGAGCGACTCCCCAAAATACCGCTCGCTCTCAAAGTGTCCGATGTCTAGCATAGTAAGATTATTTTGCACGGCGCTCATAGCTTGGTGGTACTTCAGATCGCCAGTTAAAAACACATCCGCCTTAACGCTATCTATCAAATCTCCGCCGCTACCCGTACAAAATGCAAGACGCTTTACGGGCGCATTATGATCAAATTTTCGCCCTTTGCAAACTCTTAAATGGCTTAAATTTAGCCTTGTTTTTACCATCTCGCAAAGCTTGTCAAAGCTCAAATTGACATCCGCATAAAGCACAAATCCATCGCGCTCTTTTGGCGTAAAGCCCAAAATTTCGCTTAACACATATTCGTTTAGATGGCTTAGATCATAGTTCGTGTGCATCGCGATCAGGCTTAAATTTTTAGACATCATTTTTGCGATTAAGCTGCTTGGATATGTGTCAAAATTTAACGACTTTAGTGCCTTAAAAATGAGCGGATGATGCGTAATGATAAGCGAATTTGGCTGCGCCTCATCCAAAAGATCGTCATCGACGTCAAGGCTAAGATAAACGCGCTCCACGCCCGTCTCAAACGAGCCCACGAGCAGTCCGCTGTTATCCCACTCCTCTTGACTCGCAAACGGGCTAATCTCGTCTAAAATTTTATAAATTTCGCCGATTTTCATCAAATTTTATTCGCCCTTCGCGTCGTTTTGCGTGGCGGCGTCGATGCTAGCTTTATACGTCAGCGCGCACTCTTTGGCTAGCTCGCGGATTTTTAGGATATAGTCTTGCCTTTGCGTTACGCTGATGGCTCCGCGCGCGTCAAGGACGTTAAACGTATGGGCTGCTAGCATGCAATAATCATACGCAGGCAGCGAAATTTTGGCCTCTAAGCAGCGTTTGCACTCGCCGAATGCATTTTCAAACTGGCGAAACAGCATATCTACGTCTGCGATTTCAAAGTTATATTTGCTCCACTCAAATTCGCCCTGCTTATGCACGTCGGCGTAGGTCACGATGTTGCCGCCCCTATCGTCCCAAACGATATCGTAGACGCTATTTACGTCCTGCAGATACATCGCAAGGCGCTCAAGGCCGTAAGTGATCTCGGCCGAAACCAGCTCGCAAGCGATGCCGCCGACTTGCTGAAAATACGTAAACTGCGTCACCTCCATGCCGTCCAGCCAGACCTCCCATCCTAGCCCCCAAGCGCCCAGCGTCGGGCTCTCCCAGTTATCCTCGACGAAACGGATGTCATGATTTTTCAAATTTAACCCGAGCTTTTCAAGGCTTTTTAGATAAAGCTCCTGTATATTTTCCGGGCTCGGTTTAATGAGCACCTGAAACTGATAATAAGCACCCAGGCGGTTTGGGTTCTCCCCATACCTGCCATCAGTCGGGCGGCGAGAGGGCGCTACGTACGCAGTTGCCCACGGCTTTGGCCCGAGGCTCCTTAAAAAAGTCGCCTGATGATAGGTGCCCGCACCCGCAGGCATATCGTATGGCTGCAGTATCACGCAACCCTGCTCGCGCCAGTAGTTTTGCAACGTCAAAATAATCTCTGAAAACGTCATTTTTTACCTTTTATTTTATTGATATGTAAATTTCTATTTTTTCGTTTAAATATTTCTCAAAATCCGTTTCGTAAGCTCTTTTTAGCTTTGAGCTTTCAAAATATTTCCAAATTTCTCCCCAAAATTTCGCTACGTTTTGCGGCTCGCTCGGAAAGCTGAAAACAGCGTATTTGCCGCTTTTTATCTCTAAAATTCCGCCGCCTGAGCAAAGCGACTTCGTGCCGATAAATAAATCATAAAATCCGTTTACGTCGCTTTCGTAGTTGCAGTAAACGCCGTAAATTTCGCTTTTGCCGTCATAAACTTCTTTCATAAATTTCGCCCACAATGCCGGGATTTTACCGTCGCCGTTTATCTCGTCGGCATTTTTAGTGCGAGTTCTTAGTCCGTAAATTTTAAAACCCTCTACCGCTAAAATTTCCATAATCATTCCTTGTTGCCTTTAAAATTTTCAACCGCTTTGT
>CAUQRE010000038.1:0-7377 GCA_963520315.1 uncultured Campylobacter sp.
ATTTCTTAAATACAGTATGTGAACGGAGAGCTTAAATTTAAAGTAGGCTATACTATAAAAGTCGTAATTACCGGCTCGACAAGAAGCGGAAAACCTATCGTTTCTCACAAAAAAGCGCTTAGAAAAGAAAAAGTAAAAGCCTATATCGACTCGTATAACGAAGAAAATCAAGATGTATTCGACGTAAAAATCATAGGAAAAAATAAAGGCGGTTTCGTCGCGCAAAATAGCGAAGGAATCGAGTTTTTCTTGCCTCGCTCGCAAGGCGGTTTTAAGGACGCAAACGCGGTAGTAGGAAAGTCGTTTAAAGTAAAAGTCATAAAGATAGATAAAGACGAGCAAAGCATCATCGTCTCAAGAAAAAAACTACTCGACGAAGATAGAAGGAAAAAAAGGGAAGCAATATCTGCGGTAGCCGAAAATACCGACGTCATCGAAGGCGTGGTTAAAAAAATCACTACTTATGGTATGTTTGTGGATATAGGCGGCGTGGACGGACTCGTGCATTATAGCGAGATAAGCTATAAAGGGCCGGTAAATCCGGGCTCTATCTACAAAGAAGGCGACAAGGTTTTAGTAAAAGTTATCAAATATGATAACGAAAAAAAACATCTATCCCTATCTATCAAGGCTGCGATGCCTGATCCTTGGGATGAGATAAAAGACGGTTTAGAGGTTGGCGACACTATAAAAGTAACCGTCAGCAACATAGAGCCTTACGGCGCATTCGTCGATCTTGGCAACGATATAGAGGGCTTTTTGCATATCTCTGAAATTTCTTGGGATAAAAATATCAAAAATCCAAAAGATCACATTAGCGAAGGCGAGGAGCTTGACGTCGAGGTTATCGAGATAGATGCGAAAGACCGCCGCTTAAGAGTGAGCCTTAAAAATCTACTCAAAAAACCGTTTGACGAATTTAAAGCCAAATTTAAAGAAGGCGACGTAACAAAGGGCGTAGTTACTAGCGTGACGAATTTTGGCGCATTTGTTAAAATTGGCGCAGTCGAAGGTTTGCTTCACAACGAGGACGCTTCTTGGGATAGAAACGATAAGTGCAAAGATTTGTTTAAAGTAGGCGACGAGGTCGAGGTAAAAATCATCAAAATCGACTCTAACGATCAAAAAATTTCGCTTAGCCAAAAAGATTTAAAACAAAGCCCGGTGCAAGCTTTTGCTAAGAAATTTAACGTAGGCGACATCGTGACTGGCAAAATTCGCGATATTAAAGATTTTGGCGTGTTTGTAGAGCTCGGCGATAACGTCGATGCGCTCATCCGTAAAGAAGACCTAGGTAACGTAAGCGCCGAAAGCCTAAATATAAACGACAATATCGAAGCTGCGATAGCCTTTATCGACGAGAAGAAAAATAGAATACGCCTAAGCGTAAGACGCCTTGCGAGACAAAAGGAGCGTGAGGTGCTAAACGAGATAAATAGCGACGATAAGGTTACTTTGGGCGACATCATCAAAGAACAGCTATCATAAGTAAATGAAGCGATATCTGCTCTGGGGCGTGATGGTTTTTTTGCTGATCTTCGTCTGCGTATGCGGCGCCTTGCTGTATAGGTACGCGGAGGTAAATTTAAAAGAACCTGCGCCCGTGGAGCTAAAAATATCGCAAAGCGGCGAGGAGCAAAATTTGACCGTTAGGCAGACCTCTTGGGTCGGCGAAATGGCAAATTTGGCTCCGAAAAATTACGCTTTAGCAAGTAACGAGATATTTATAGAATTTAAAGACAAATCGAAAGCTGTCGCCAAGAGCGCATATCAGCTAATGATTAATAAAAACGACATCTATTCCATGTTTTGCCTTACGCAAACCCTAAAAAACATACCTGTAGATTTTAGCGTGGTAAATGAAAAATCTCAAAATTTAATCTACATAAATACGCAAGATAGCGGTATTTTAAACCGCATTATAAAAGAACTTAAGGCGTATGATATACACTCAACTTTCAAGGAGATCAAGCTATGAAAACCATAATAGTGTGCGATGCGATACACAAAGTCGGCTTTGAAATTTTAAATCGCGAAGAGGATATAAAAGTAATCGATGCGGTAAGCGTGCCAAAGGATAAGCTTTTAGATATCTTAGGCGAGGCTGACGTGGCTATCACTCGAAGCTCAACCGAGGTCGGCGAGGCGTTTTTAAATGCCGCAAAAAATTTAAAAGCTCTCGTGCGCGCGGGCGTAGGCGTGGATAACGTAGATATCGACGGCTGTTCAAAGCGCGGCATCATCGCGATGAACGTCCCTACGGCAAACACGATCGCCGCGGTGGAGCTAACGATGGCTCATATGCTAGCGGCGGCTCGCTCTTTTCCCTATGCTCACAACGACCTAAAAATCGACCGCATTTGGAAACGCGAAAAATGGTACGGCGTCGAGCTTTTTAATAAAACGTTAGGCATTATCGGCTTTGGCAACATCGGCTCGCGTGTGGCGGCTAGGGCTGCGGCTTTCGGTATGAAAATCGTCGCTTACGATCCGTATATAGATCCGTCGAAAGTAACCGATATGGGCGGCGTTTATACTAAAAATTTCGACGATATTCTAGCTTGCGATTTCATAACGATCCATACGCCTAAAAATAAAGAAACTACGGATATGATCGGCGAGGCCGAGATCGCAAAGATGAAGGACGGCGTGCGCCTCATAAACTGCGCTCGCGGCGGTCTTTATAACGAAGAGGCGCTATATAACGGCCTAAAAAGCGGCAAGATCGCGTTTGCGGGTATCGACGTATTTGCAAAAGAGCCCGCTACTAATCACCCGCTACTTGAGCTAAATAACGTCAGCGTCACGCCGCATCTTGGCGCAAATACGCTAGAGTCTCAAGCAAACATCGCCATTGCCGCAGCCGAGCAGGCTATCTCGGCGGCTCGCGGAATCAGCTATCCTAGCGCGTTAAATTTGCCGATAAAGACCGAGGATCTGCCCCCCTTCGTAGAGCCTTATATCGAGCTTACGAGCAAGATGGCATTTCTTGCCGCGCAAATCAACAAAAACGCTATCAAAGCCGTCCGTATCGAAACACACGGGCAGATTAGCGAATACGCGAATTCCTTACTAACCTTTGCCATCGTGGGCGCGCTAAAAGAGAGTTTAGGCGACGGCATAAACTACGTAAACGCTAAATTTTTATGCGACGAAAAGGGTATAAAAACCGAAAGCATCGTCGGCGGCGATAGTATTTTTAAAAATAAGATCACCGTTCGCATCACGACGCAAAGCGATGTCGTGACGATCGGCGGAACGGTATTCGGCGAAAATCAGCAACGTATCGTAACAATAAACGGCTTTAAAACAGACTTTAAACCTAAAGGCAAGATGATTATCTTTAAAAACAACGACGTTCCGGGCGTTATAGCTAAGATTTCGTCTATCCTTGCCGATGAGAAGATAAATATCGCCGACTTCCGCCTAGGGCGCGACGACCACGGCATGGCGCTTGCGGTCGTACTGGTCGATGAAAAGATAACCAAAGAGACGCTGGCTAAACTAAACGAACTTGACGTTTGTATATGGGCAAAATACGCAGTTATCTAAATTTAAGCCCGAAACCGGGCTTAAATTTAAGAAAGGCTTGAATATGAAATTTTTACTTTTTATTCCGATTTTGTTTTTATTTGCCGGTTGCGAGAGCGAAGTACAAAAGCAAACTACGAAAAATTTCGAGAAAATTCTGACCGAAAAAAAGAAATTTCAAAAGATACAAAAAGACGAACCAAGCGTAAGCGAGCAGATGAAAAGGGAAATCCACTCGCAGTCTGAAAAGAGCAAGGAAAAAGGCGAGTTTAAATTTAAAGAGTAATAAACATCGTCTAGAGCGCCGGTTTCAGTCATAAGCAAACATCCTAGTCGGTGCAAAACTTGCCCGTTCGGGGCCAACGCGCAAGTCTCCGTCATGCAAAATTTTTCAAAAACGTATAGATTAGATTTTTAAGCTTGCCTTTTATATGGTTAGTTATTTTATGCTTTATCTGCCGGTATCGTTTCTGCCAGCCGGCATAAACGCGTACGGTAGCCGTAAATTTGAGGATTATCGCCCGGGCAAATTTAACTTTGCTCAAAATTCAGCTACTTTGCTAAATTTACGAAAAACCAGCCGCTTCCTTTCTCTCATAAATTTAAGCCGTCTTATGTGCCTTAAGGTTGCAGGTTTTACAGGGCTTAAATTTAAACGCCATTTAAATGCTAAAGACTCGGCATGCGAATTTTATGGCTCTTACATTCGGCAAATCAGCCGTGCATTAAGCCGTGAGATAAGCCTTGTTTTACCGTCTTATTTAAGCCGTTTGCTGTGCTATTTATTTGTCTAGCGCCGCAAGGATTCGGACCTTCCCGGCGTAAATTTAGCCTCAAGATTCGAAGTAAATTTATAAATTTTCTAGCCTTTTGTTTCAAAACCTCAAAATCCGTGCCGAGCTTATCTGCGCGACGGTCGCGATTTATGAGGCTCTTGCCTTATTTCGTGAAATGTTTTGCGCTGCCGTAAGCGCTTCTTTTGCTAAGTGCAAACGGCCGGCCGAATTTGGAGCGCCGCAAAGATGCGATTTTTTAAATTTGACGGTACGACTTAAGCAAGGACGGATAAAACCAAAGTCTGAAGCGTAGCGATTGCGCGAGCGCTTAAGGCGCTGATTTTTGCATACCGCAGCGCGTTATTCTAGGTCTGCTCGGTAAAGCAAGACGAAATTTATCCGCTCTATCGCCGCCGCCCTTGCTTTTTGGGATGCGCGCTTTTGTTTGCGAGATAGCAGGCTGCCGCCGTAAAGCTTGGCATCAAGATTATGCGGCCGTGCGGGCACGAGTTCTTGCCGCTTTGGTCTCTAGCACAAATTTTTTAAGGTACGCAACGAATCTTTTGCGTAAATTTAGTAAGCTTAGTATCGGCGTTACCGAAAAAGGCGCATAAAAAATAAAGCCGTTTTAGCGCGGGACGCTTGGCTGCAAGTAAAATGCGGGCAAATACCGTAAAAGACTGGTTTTACCTTCTAAAATCTTTAAAACCGCCGTTTTCGTGAAATTTTATACGAGTTTTAGCCGTCTTACGCGTCTAAATTTAGCTTTTACGCGTTAAACTTAAGCGGCATATCGACTATTTTTCGGAGATTTTGCGCAGATTTTTTTATAAATTTAGCCAAATGCTTAAAAAAATAATTAAATTTAAATAACCGACGCAAAAACATAAAATTTTATCTAGTCGGCGATATCTAAACGATTTTTCTTTGAAAGCCGTATTTTTGTTTAACGGATATTTTTATGCTACTTTTAGTAACATTTATACTCTTAAAATGCCTAAGATAGGTAGTTTGAAAAATTTTATAACCAAATTAATCTCGGTCAAATTCGCCTTTTTTAATATTACCGTTTTACGCAACTTTTGCGGCGCAAATCCCAAACCTTAAGGCGAAATATTAATGTGATTTTTATTTTGCATTAAGCTTGAAATCGCACTAAAATTTCGCCGAGATTTTAAATTTAGGAGGATTTGATGCAAGAGGTGTTTTTGCAAAATTACGATCCTGCGGGTAATATTTGGCTCAGCGCGGCTGCGGCGGCTTTGCCCATAGCCGTGTTTTTGCTTTGCTTGACGGTTTTTAAGCTAAAAGGCTACGTCGCAGCGTTTCTAACCGTCGCAGCCAGCCTTGCCGTGGCGATTATATTTTATAAGATGCCCGCGGTTACGGCGTTTATGAGCTTTGCTTACGGTTTTTTCTACGGGCTTTGGCCGATAGTTTGGATTATTTTATGCGCGATTTTTCTTTATAAACTTAGCGTAAAATCAGACTACTTCGAGACGCTAAAGGCCTCTATTACGGCTATTAGCCCAGATTGTCGCATCCAGGTGATTTTAATAGCGTTTAGTTTCGGCTCGTTTTTAGAAGGAGCTATCGGTTTTGGCGCGCCGGTTGCGATTTGCGCGGCTTTGCTTATGGGGCTTGGGCTAAAGCCTTTAAGCGCGGCCGGACTTAGTATGATAGCAAACACGGCGGGCGCGGCGTTTGGGGCCGTGGGCATACCGGTTACGGCGCTTAGCGGTACCGTAAACGTCGATGCGCAGCTAATCTCTACGATGACGGCTAGGATGCTGCCGCCCATTACCTTTACGCTTCCTTTTTTGCTCGTGTTTTTAGTTAGCGGAGGTAGAGGGGTTTTAGGCGTTTTGCCTCACGTTATTACGGCTGCGGCTAGCTACACTATCGCGCAGTACGCTACGGCTAAATTTTTAGGCCCTGAGCTTGTAAATATTATCGCCGCTATCGTCTCCATCGTGATGCTTTGGGCGGCGCTTAGAATTTGGAAGATTAAAGACGTATTTAGAGTAACCGGGCAAAGCGAAGCAAAAGAGGGCGTAAGCCTAAGCGCCAAAGACGCGTTTAAAGCTTGGCTTCCTTTTATCCTCATTATCGCGGCTATAGTCGTTTGGAACAGCTCGGGTTTTAAATCTCTCGTGGATTTTGCTACGTTTAAATTTGAAGTCGCGAACTTGCATAATCTAACCGCGTCAAATCCGCCAATCTCGCAGGGCGTGCAAGCTATTAGCGCCGTTTATACGTGGGACGCGCTAAGGGCTACGGGGACGGCGATACTGCTAGCCGCGATTCTTACGACGCTGATTTTAAAGATAAAACCCCAAATCGCAGTCGCTTCCGCAAAAGAGGCGGCAAAGGAGATGGCTTTTCCCATCGTTACGATAGGCTTTATCGTCGCTTACGCCTACGTGGCTAAATATAGCGGTCAGGCCGCGACTATGGGTCTAGCGCTATCAAGCACGGGCAACGCGTTTGGCTTTTTCTCGCCCGTCATCGGTTGGCTGGGCGTATTTTTAACGGGCTCGGTTACTAGCGCGAATTTGCTTTTCGGCACGCTTCAGCAAGTAACGGCAAATCAGCTAAGCGTACCCGACGTGATTTTTATGGCGGCAAACACCGTAGGCGGCGTCGTGGGTAAAATCATCAGTCCGCAAAGTATCGCCGTAGCGTGCGCGGCGGTAGGAATGGCCGGACGCGAGAGCGAAGTGCTTAAATTTACGCTTAAATATTCGCTTTTATTTATAGTTTTGGCTAGCTTCATCACGTGGGCGGTTATACATCTGTTTCCGCAGCTCGTGCCCGTAGTTACGAATTTTAGACCTTAAAGGAGGAAAAATGAAAAGAGTTTATATGTTTTCGACATGCCTTGGGACGGCTTTGATGGGTAAAACCGTCTCAAACGCCATCTCGCTTTTACAGCGGGAGGGCATCGAGGTGGTCTTTAAAAAAGACCAAACCTGTTGCGGGCAGCCGGCTTTTAACACGGGCTATTTTGAAGAGACTAAAAAAGTAGCCTTATATAACGCTAGGCTTTTTGATAAAGACTATCCTATCG
>CAUQRE010000039.1:0-7277 GCA_963520315.1 uncultured Campylobacter sp.
CGAACTCGCAAAGCTCTTTTAGGTTAAATTTAAGCGGCGGCGGCGTTTGCGGAACGAAAGATATCACGCTAAGGGCTTCTTTGCGCGCGGTAAATGGGTCAAAGCCGTTTACTAGTACCTCGCCGCTGTTTGGTTTAAATTCGCCCAGGATTATGCGCATTAGCGAGCTTTTGCCGGCGCCGTTTTGCCCGAGCACGACCGTTTTTTGCCCCTTTTCTATGCTCAAATTTACGTTTTGCAGTATCTTTTGCGAGCCAAAAGCCTTGGTGATGTCTTTTAAGATTATCAAATTTATCCTTTTAGATGAGCTTTTTAAAGGCGTTGTCAAATTTCAGCGCATCGTGGTGACACACGTCGATACAGCGCCCGCAAAGCGTGCAGTCGCCGCCCACGAGACGAAATTCTTTTTTATTTTCGTCGCCGTCTAGTTTAGCATTTTTCTTCGTGATTTCAAGCACGTGCGGCACGAGACAGGTGTCGATACAGACTAAACAGTGGTCGCAGCGATCTTTGTTCCAGCTAACTTTAACGGCGTTGGTGCGCGTTAGCAGCGAGTACGTCGCGCCGATAGGGCAGACGTAGCGGCACCAGCCTCTGCGGGAGTAGAAAATCTCGACTAAAAGCACGAAAACCGCAAACCAAATCGCGTGAAAATAACCGTAAATAACGAACCTAGACACTATACCCGTCACGCTAAATATCTCAAACACGAGCTGCGAGCTGGCAAAACTCATCGCGATAAAAAGCGCGGTAAAGACGTAGCGCCATTTGGGGTCGAACTCGCGGCGTTTGATTATCTTTTTGGCGGCTAAATTTTCGTGTATTTTCTCGCCGATCTCGCCTAGAAAAGTGTAGGGACACACCCAGCCGCAAAATGCCCGCCCGCCCACAAGCGCGTAAAAAAGTAAAATCGTAGCCGTGCCGATGATGAGATTTATCGGAAACTCGTGCGTCGCGGCAAATACCTGAAAGCTCATAAAAGCGTCGGTCAAATGAAAGCCCAAAATCCTTGATCCGCTGATGTCGCCTTCTAAAATTTGAATATCCGCGCGGTAAGAAAGCACGAACAAAATATGCACTAGCGCGATTACGATGAGGCGGCGTCCTCGCCAGCTGAGGCTTTTTTTGCCCTCGCCGTTTTTTATCGTCAGCGTATCGAAAAAATCGACTTTGGCGACCGTGCAGCGCGTGGCGTACTTGTCCATTTTCTACTCTTTAAATTTTGAAATTTCATCAGCTAGCGCGCCTAGATCCTCGTCTGATACGTTTGTAAGAAGCCCCTTCATCAGGCTATTTGGCACTTTACCCTCTTTGTAGTTTTTTAGCGAAGCTAGGATTTCATCCTTGCTTTTACCCGCGATGCTAGGCGCCATCACGCCCTTACCGTTTGCTCCATGACAAGGCGCGCAGGAGGTTAGGTATCGTTTGCTAACGCCCTCGTTAGGCTGATTTGCGACGCTGTTTTGTAGCTGTTTTATCTTTTTTATTTCTTCGGCGTCTTGCAGATTTAGCTCCTCGTTTCGCTCTTGCTTAGGGGCGAAGTCTTGAGGTTTTATTTCGGGTCTGCTGGCGTCTTTTATGGGTGCTGAGGGCTGGCTAGTCAGCATAAAAATCATAAGAACCAAGACCAAAGCTCCAAAGATTATCGCTATTTTCTTTCCCATTTTAGCCTCCTATTTTTTTCTAAACTGCTCGTTAAATTCGCTGATTTCGTTTGCTAGAGCGCGGATTTGCGCCTCGTCTAGGGTTTGGACTAGATCTTTCATCAGCGGATTTGCCTTTTGCTTGTTTTTATACGCAAAGATCATGTCGTAAATTTGATCCGAGGTTTTATTTAGCAGCGACGGACCGATGATGCCGTTGGCGTAGTCGTCGTGGCAGGCGGAGCATTTTACGATAAAGTCCTTGCTAAGGCGCCCTTTTACGAGTTTTAAATTTATGCTTTGCAGTGGGCTTCGCACCATCGCTAGCGCGCCCACTGAGCGACTAGTCTCGCTCTCCTCGTCGTCCAGGCCGAATTTGACTCTCTTTTTGCCGTTTATGTCGTAGCTCATAAACTGATCGTAGTCTTTTTGCGCGGTCGCGTTAGCGTCCGCTTTTTGCGTCTCTATCATGCCTGCAGCGGCGGGCGTCGCTTGCGTTTTTGCCGCTTGCGTCGCGCTTTTTTTATCGTCTTTGCTCTCGCAGCCCGTTATCAGCGCAGCGGCGGCGAGGGCGACGAGACAGCCTAAAATTTTATTTCTCATTTTTATCCTTTGTAAATTTCGTCATAGCTGCGGTTTGGCGCTATATCGATGATCTGCGCGGGGCAAACCTCGGCGCACACTCCGCATCCGACGCAGCCTTGTTTAAATTCGGGCAAATTTCGCCCGTCGCTTTTAGCCATAGTTATGGCGGCGTCTCCGACCGGGCAGAGGCTAACGCACAGATCGCAGGGCTTATCCACGCTATTTTGGACGGCGTCTTTTACGGCTTGTTCGCGGTCGTTGTAAATTTTACGCTCGAGCATTTTCGTAACGCCGCTTAAATTTACATTTTCGTTTTTATAAGCAAGACAGGCCTCGCGCCCTCGTAGCACGCCCACGCCCATCTTTACGTCACTAATCTGCGTCGTGGCGTGATCTAGCGCGCCGCTGGGACAGGCTAAAACGCAAGGAAAAAGGTCGCATAGATAGCAGCCTCGCTCGTGCGCGTTTATGTAGGACGTGCCGTTTGAGTAGCCCTGCGCGATGTCTAGCAGCCCGATGCTGTGATAGGGGCAGACCTGCACGCACTGGCCGCATTTTATGCAGAGCGATTCGAAATTTTTAACCGCTCCCGGAGGCCGTAAAAAAAGCTCGTCCGCGCGCGTTTTGGGTAAAAAATATCCGATGCCGTAGCCTGCGGCCGCCGCGCCTGCCGTTAGTGCGATAAAATTTCGTCTATTCATAGCGTTGCCTTTTGAGCGTTGTTTGGGCGCATTTTAGGAGAGCCGTCCTCTAAAAGCTTAAGCGGCTCGGAAAAAGGGGCAAGTTTAGCTAGGAAATTTAGCCCGCTAATCACGGTTGAACCGTAAAAAAAGCGCAAAGCCGGATAATACTGCCAAAGCTTGTCGGCGTAAATAAAGTGCGAGTAGGGCGTGTCGCCGATGCCGTCGCGGTTTAGATCCAGTCCTTCGTATTCGTCGAAATAATTGCCGCTCCACTCGTTTAGCTCGATCTTTGAGCCAGGAGTATCGTTGATAGCCGTTTCCATATTGCCGATAAAATCGTTGCCCTTAAACACGCTTTTTTCCTGCGTCGCGTGCATTTGTAGCCCGATGACGTTGTATAAAATTTGATTATTTTCGATCAAATTTACGGCGCCCGGATTTAGCGGCGAGCGATCCGAGTAGATGCCGCGCGAGTTATACAAAAAGGTATTTTCGCTCACGGTAAAGCCCGAGGTATCTTTTAGCGCGATACCCACGCCAAAGGCTCCGTTTGAGTTGATTATAACGTTTCGGCGCACGAGGGAATTCGTAGAAAACATAAAATACATCCCTACCGCACCGCCGCTAAATTCGTTATCCTCGATGAGGTTGCCCGCCGAGTACATCGTATGCACGGCGTAGCGGTTGTTTTGTCCGTAGTTTTTGCGGATCATGTTGTTGCTGGAAAACCACGCTACGATGTCGCGGCTGTTATAGACGTAGTTTTGCTCGATCAAATTTTCGTGCGAATACCATGCGCGCACGGCGTCTCCGCGTCTAGGCACGTCAAAGCCCTCTTTTGAGGTGATGTTGTTATCTCTGATGACGGCTTGGTTGCATTCTGATAGCTCGATACCGAAAAGCACGTCTTTAAAGCGGCTTTTCTCGACTAAAATATTATTGCCCTTTGCGCAGCTTATGCCCGCGTCTAGGTTCATCTGGCTCGTGCCGCTGCCTTCGATGTTTAAATTTACGAGCTTTACGTTTTTTGCCGTTACTTTTATCACGCTTGATTTGCGGTCGCCTCGTATCACGGCGTTCTCGCCTTTGCCTATTATCGTTAGCGGCTTATCGACGATTATATTTCCCTCGTAAAGTCCGTCGTTTAAGCGCAAGATGTCGCCCGGTTCGGCGGCGTTTATAGCATCTTGCAGCGGACCGGCGAAGGACGTCAAATTTAGCGCGCAAAAGAGCAAAAGCTTAAATTTCATTTGGCTTCTTTGAGCTCTTTTTTCTTAGAAAATACAGCTAGGATACAAAGCGCGCTCATAGCTATCATCACCCAAAATCCTATGCTAGGATACGAGTGCGTCGTAAACTGCGCGACCTTGCCGTCGCCAAGCACGGTCGGCATAAAAGGCTTAATCTTAAACGCGCCCCACTCTTGCATATTGTGCCCGTACCAATAAAGCCAGCCCGCAAACGCGCCCATAAAAAGCAGCGGAGCGATAGCGGGAAGCACCATGAGCAGGGAGTTAAATTTGCCGTCGTAGTACAAAAAGGCTAGCATGCAAAGCGTGGAAATGAGCAGATAATAAGGCGCAATCGCGCGCTCGACGTTGCCGCCGTGCTCCATCGGATACATGCCGATGTAGTGATTTATGGTGTTCATCTCGTGCACGTCGCCGCCGTATCCGTCAACGTGAAAATAAACCGGGATACCGTCCGGAAAGGCGTCTTTTGGGTAGTTCGGCGCTTCAAGCGCGACGTACCAGATAGGAAAAGACGGCGTGCCGATCTCGGCTTTTTGCTCGATCGCTTTTTGCAGGCTGGCTTTTACGTCGTCCGGCATCAAGTGATTTTTATACTGAAACGAGGTGTAAAGGTCGTAAATTTTATACGAATACCCGGCAATCGGCTCGCCGGCGGCGATTTTAGCCTTCGCGCCGAACCATCCAAGAACCGGGATTGTAAAACAAACGGTCATCAAAACTAATGCGATAATAGTGTAAATTTGATACTTCTTCATCGTTTCTCCTTTATTAAATTTAAAAAATTTTTCGCAAAAGGCTTTTTAAATTTAACGAAAAAGGCTCGGATTACGCGTCCCGAGCCTTAAATTTAGCGGTTAAATTTGAGCCGCTAAGCTCAAATTTAGATTACATTCCCGCGTTTTCGTCAATCCATTTTAGGTATTCGATGATATCTTTGATCTCTTGATCGCTCATGTGCTGATTAGGCATTCTTAGGTTAAAGTAATCGATCATAGACTTGATATACTCGTCGCCGTAAAATTTAGACGGATCTTTGACAAAGTCAAATACCCATTTCTCGCCGTTTTCGTGGCGTAAAAGAACGCCCGTTAGATCCGGGCCCGAGCTAACCTGACCTATGACGTGGCAAGCGTTGCAGCCGCCTTTTAGATATGCGGCTTCGCCTTTGGCAGCAGCCGGACTCATAGGCGTAGCGATCTCTTTAGCGAGGTTATTTTTGGCTCTTAGGCCGACGTCCGCGGTTTTAACCATATACTGCCATACTTGGTACTCCCATAGGATCGCGCCGTTTACGTCGCCTTTTTTATAGGCTTCGTCGGCTTTTGCTTTAGCTTCGGGGATTTTGCCGTATTGATCCAGCGCGTCGGTAACCAGCTCTTTTACCTTAGGATATTTTTCGTAATGCTTCTCTTTTAGGTAGGCTACGACGCTTTGGATAACTTCGTCGGTAGCTTTATTTGTGGCGATTACTTTATCGTATTCGGCTTTTAGGGCTTCGGGACTTAGGGTTTTTAGCCTATTTGCTTTTGCCGATTCGTATTTTTTATTCGGATCTTTAACTAGCAAATAGCCCATCATCTCAAGGTGCAATGCAGAGCAAAATTCGGTGCAGTAGTAAGGGAATACGCCCTCTTCGTCGGCTACGAAATTTACGGTTGCGGTTTTACCCGGCTCTAAAGACGCGTGAATATTGTAAAGATCCACGGTAAAGCCGTGAGTCTCGTCCTGCGCGCGCTCTAGGTTCGTTAGGTGGATAGTTACGTTGTCGCCTTTATTTACCTCGATGTGCTCAGGGTTGATGTGGCTTCTGATCATCGTAGCATAGACGGTTACGTTTTTGCCGTTGCGCTCGACTCTTTCTTGTCCGGCAAGAGTTGCAAACGGACTTTCTTTACCGGTGCGAGAGTTTGTTCCCATGGCGTAGGTGGTAGCCGGTTTTAGCTTGCTAGCCTCGATAGATATAACGTCGTGAGGCTCGCCAAGAGGTATCGGCATATCGTATAAAAGCTCCATCTTAGCGCCCGTAGTGTCGATTAGCTGGTGGTTTTGCGGGTGGAGAGGACCTACCGGGTTAAAGCGGTCGATTGATAGCTTGTCAAGAGCGATTACGTATTTGCCCTTAGGTTTGGCCGATTTTCCCTCCATCGCGTCTAGGTGTCCGATGTTGTAGTGGACGTTGATCCTATCTAGGACTTTTAAATTTTTATAGTCCCATTTTACGATCTGGCTATCGACGTAAAGCGAGGTATAAAGTACGCCGTCTTGCGCGTCAAATGCCGTGTGTAGAGGTCCAAGGCCGAGTTCCACTTGTCCGTGTAGGGTCTTTTGCAAATCAAGAATCGGTATGCCGTAAGAGTCGGTACCGGCAAATTCTTTTTTGTCGATCAAATTTTTGATCTTTCTAAAGTCAAAAACCGTAGCGTGCGTATCTAGCTTACCGCCGATAACGATATATCGGCCGTCCGGGCTAACGTCTACGCCGTGCGGACTCTTTGGCTCCGGGATCAAAAATAACGCGCCGGCTTTAACCGCGGCGTCAATGGTAACTACTCTGTGACCGTTTATCTCTCTGTAGTTTTTCTTGTCTTGAGCTAGTTTTTCTAAAATTTGCCAGTTATAAACGTGCAAATAGTCCGTATCGTTTCTGCTAGCGCCCGCTTCAAACGGAGGCAAGCCCTTTTCGATACCTCCGGTGTACATCTCTGAGTTTATCGAGTTAGAAAACGCCCAGCCAAAGCTCTCGCCTTTACCGGCGTCGCTTAGATCTTGCCAATACGGAGGAAGCTCAAGCGAGAAGGAAGCTTTCTCGTCTATCCTGCCTTTTGGATAGTCGAATTTCCAAAACGTTACGGCGCCGCGGTACGCGCTTTCGTACTCGTCTATAGAGTGGTAGCCGTTATCTAGCGGAGCCGCGTACTGCGCCGCTTCGATGACGTATTCGCTATTTGGAGTGATGAAGCTGCCGCCGTGCTCGCTTTTTACGATTGGATTAACGACGATTTGCGTAGTTTCAAAATCGTGCAAATTTATAACCGCGATGCGAGGGTTAGCCTTGTCGTTGATGAAAAGATAATCGCCGACGTATTCGCCGTTTTTCTCGGTTAGAGCAGGGT
>CAUQRE010000040.1:0-7234 GCA_963520315.1 uncultured Campylobacter sp.
TATAAGGACTATGGCTATTGACTAGTATTTTGACACCAGATTTTACTATTTTTACAATAACCTCAGCAAATTTTAGCTGCCATTTCGGATGAAGATGATTTTCAGGCTCGTCAAATATCAAAAGATTTTCCGATCTTACATAGTTATTGTCTAGCAAAATTTGCAAGATACCGAAACTTTTAACACCTATTGGTGTATTTTTTAGCTCTACTCTAGCAGATAAATTATTTATTTGCTTTTCATAATAATAGTTTTCCAAGTCGTCTACCTTAAATTTTCCCACTATTGTTTCTACGATTTCTATGCTGCTATCGCCATTGTTCGGTTTTCTACTAGTAAGCTTTCTATATAAATCCCATAATAAATATGGATACTTTATAGAAAACTCAAATCCATAAATATCGCTATCAGATGTATATTTTGAAATAGAAGCAAATGTATCATACAGGTCCCACACTAACGGAGTTTGTATAAAAACACAATCTTTAAATACAAATGCGTTATTTTGACCTATTTCAAAGTTTTGGCACTTATTGTTTTTTATAGCAATATTATATATTGTGCCGCTTTCGTTTAACAATAAGATTTTACCATTACTAGAAATTTGGTTGTCAAAAATGAGCCCCACAAGATTATTAAACTCGCTTATTCTTACTTGAGGCAAGTCTTTTGACTCCTTTTTTATAGATTTAAATTTTGCCATATTGTCAGACTTTATAGCTGCCATTAAAGCTTTACCGATAGTGCTTTTACCGGTATCATTTTCGCCTGCTATCACAGTTAAACCGGAAATATCCAATTTTGCCTTTTTTATTAATCCGATATTTGATATATCAAGCATTAACTTTTTATCTTCCATTTTTAATCCTTTTAAAAAATATTTTATAGCCTAGTTTTATTTTAGCTCGCCCCAATCCTTCGCCGCGTTTAGGCTCGTTTTTAGCGGTACGTTTAGTTTATAAATTTCTTGCATTATCTTTTGCGTCGCCGCGCCAAACTCATCGGCATAGTCGTCTCGCACCTCAAAAATCAGCTCGTCGTGTATCTGCAAAAGCATCCTAGCGCGCTCGTCTAAAAGCGGGCGGATTTTTACCATCGCCATTTTGATGATATCCGCAGCCGAGCCCTGAAATATCGTATTTACCGCCTCACGCTCATACATCGCCGTTTGCATCGGCGTCGCGGTAGTAAAGTCAAACAGCCGCTTCCTTCCAAGCAGCGTGCGCACGAAGCCCTCGTTTTTAGCCGCGGTTTTTATCCCTTCTAAAAAGCCCTTTATCGTAGGGAAAGCTTTAAAATAGCGCTCTATATACTCCTTTGCCTCGGCGCGCGTGATACTTACTTGATTTGCCAGTTTGCTCGAGCCCATGCCGTAGATGAGGCCGAAATTTATACTCTTTGCCACCGCGCGGTTTTGCCCCTCGGCGCTACCGAATATACTAATCGCCGTGCGCGCGTGGATATCCTCGTCGTTTGCAAACGCCTGAAGTAATGCGGCGTCGCGGCTAAAATGCGCGAGCAGTCGCAGCTCGATCTGGCTATAGTCAAGCCCCACGAAGCTAAATCCGCTTTTAGCCTCAAAGCAGCCTCGCACATCCTTAGCTAGGTTGCCGCGAGCGGGGATATTTTGCAGGTTCGGGTTTTTAGACGAGAGCCTGCCCGTGCTAGTTCCGGTCTGGATAAAGTTCGTGTATATCCTGCTGTTAGCGTCTTTTTTGGCTAAATTTAGCAGCGGTTCGCAGTAGGTGCTTTGTAGCTTGTATAGCTCGCGGTATTCAAGCAGTTTAGGGATAACGGGGTGCTCTTCTATAAGCTCTGCTAGCACGGCCTCGTCGGTGCCGTAGCCCGTTTTTGTCTTTTTCTTTACGGGTAGTTTTAGGCGCTCAAACAGCACTTCTCCTAGCTGTTTAACGGAGTTTATATTAAAATTTTCGCCCGTTAGTTCGTAAATTTCGGCTGTCAGGGCTTTGATTTTAGCGTCGTTTTTTAGGATCAAATTTTGCATTTTCTCGCGGTTTATCGCTATGCCCTCGCGCTCCATATCAAAAAGCGTGAGGATAAAAGGAAACTCGTGCGTATTGGCGAGCGCGAGCAGCTCCGGATCAAGCAAATTTAAAAAGCTTTTGTAAAATTTCAGCGTTATCCACGCGTCTTCGCTCGCGTATTTTGCCGCGTTTTCTAGCGCCACGGACGCGAAAGTCTCGCCGCGCTTTACCACGTCTTCAAATTTGATCGTGTCATAGTCATAGAGCCGCTTGGCTAGCGCGTCCATACCGACGCTTGAGCCCGGATCCATGAGCCATGCTAGTATCATCGTGTCTTTAAAATTTACGGGCGGCTCGAGTCCTAAATTTCGCTTTACGACCTTAAAATCGTACTTTAAATTTTGCCCGATCACGCAGCCTTTGTAAATTTGCGAGATCGCCCAAGCGGCAAATTTCTCGCTTACCTGCTTTGGCGCGCCCAGATACTCGTGCGCCACCGGCACGTAGTAGGCCTCCTCGTCGTTAAAGCAAAAGCTAAAGCCGACCAGGCGGGCATTTTGCGTATCGACGTCCGTAGTCTCGGTGTCAAAGGCCACTAGCGTGTCCGCGTCTATATTTGCCAGCAGTCGCTCGATCTCGCCCTCGTCCGTTAAAAGCCGCGCGTTAAAGCCGAGATTAAATTCCGCGTTTTCGCCCGTGTTTTCGCCATTTTGCAGCGCTTTTAAAAGGCGGTTTAGATCGTATTCGCGCAGAGTATCGGCGACTTTTACGAGCGGATTTTGCTCGGGAAATTCCGCCCTTTTTAGATCTAGCACGTCAGGCACGTCGTCAAAGAGCGAGGTTAGGCGCTTGCTCAAAAACGCGCTTTCTCGGCCCTCGGCAAGCATGCCGCGGATACGTTCGTTTCGCACTAGCGGCAGGTTTTCGTAGATGCCTTCTAAGCTGCCAAATTCGTTTAGTAGCTTTTTCGCGCCCACCGCGCCGATGCCTTTGACGCCGGGGATATTATCCGAGCTATCGCCCGCGATCGCGAGAAAATCGCGTATGCAACTTGGCGGAACGCCGTATTTTTCTATGCAGCTCGCGCTATCGTGGTCGATCTTGCTTTGGGGGCTATAGATGCTTACCTTGCCGTCCTCGATGAGCTGATATAGGTCTTTATCGTGCGTCACTATGCGTACGAATATATCCCCCTGCTTGCACTCCTTTACGACGCTAGCGATGATGTCGTCGGCCTCGTAGCCTTCGCGGCTAACCGCGGCTAGGCCCATTTTTTCTATCATTTCTATGCACACGGGTCGCTGCTCTTTTAGCGCGGCGGGCGGCTCGGAGCGGTTGGCTTTATACTCGCCCAGGATCTCGTGGCGCAGCGTTTTACCCTTGCTATCTAGCGCGAAGATGATGTAGTCGCTGGCAAACTCCTGGCGCAAATTCATGATAAAGCCAGCAAAGCCGCTCACCATGCCGCTTGGCTTGCCTTCGCGGTTTTTTAGTCCGCTCATCGCGTAGTAAAGTCTGAAAAAAAATCCGAAAGTGTCGATGATCGTTAGCGTTTTTTGGCTCATTTTTTATCCTTTTTTTGGGCTAATTTTACAAATTTTAGGCAAAAAAACGGCTGATTTTTGATTTTATTTTAAAAGGACGAGAAAATAAAAACGCGCGTACCGGCATACCCGCGTAAATCGGCGTAAATTTAATCTCGCAACCGCTTTGCAAGCACTCTGCGCTCCGCGCGATAGTCCGCGCTAGAGCCGCAAAATCGCCTGCGCGCTGGGCGACTAAATTTGGGCTTTAAGCCCGAAAATCATAAATTTAAACGTAAAAAAGAGGTAAATTTAGCCTATTTTGCGCGAGATATTTTAAAAATCTACAAAAATCCCCGCAGGCGCTATCAACAGACTTATCCTCATAAATATCGCGCCAAGGCTTAGATTTTAGCGCTTTGTAGTTTGTTTGAGGCACTACTTGGCTAGTTTTTTAGGATATATTTTTCTTGCCGTTAGGGTAAAAGTCTAAATTTGCGCGACTATAGTTCCTCGCCGCGCTCTGTTTTTCTATGATTTATTGCATAAATTTTAGATATTTTACGGCACCTGCGAGCAAATTTTCTAAGCCGCCGTACGAGAATTTTTTATATTAATGTGACTGTTGCGCCGTTTATATCGTAGACATAAATTTACCAAACGTCTTTGCCTTGCGCAAAAATGCCAGATTTTTTATAAATTTCGCGGCGGGATTTTACGTATTCGTAGCCGAAATTTACGGCTAGCTCGTCCAAACGCGCGCAAAAATCATCGCAAATTTGACGCGCGTAGTGTCCGTTTTACTCAGCTTTGCTTGGAGTGCGATTATCTTGGAGTTAGCTGTAAATTTTCTTTAAATTTGCAAGATTTGCGCTCAAATTTAAAAGCAGCATATCAGCCGTCACTAGCCTTGCCATCGCGGTAGCTACGACGCTGCCGCGCACGCCGATACACGGATCGTGCCGCCCGCGCAGTTCGCAGATGACGTCCTGCCCGCGCACATTTTGCGTCGGCTGAGGTAAAAATATCGACGGAGTCGGCTTAAAATGCGTTTTTATCACGACCTCTTGCCCGCTAGTCATACCGCCCAGCGTTCCGCCCGCGTGGTTTGAGGCAAAGCCGAATTTTTCGTTCAAATTTGAGCCGCGGCAAGCCTCGCCGTCCGCCTTACTTTTGCATTCGTCAAATTTGCCGCCGTTTAAATTTGCTAGCTTGCTCGCGCCCTCAAGAGTAGAGTTATCCGCGCCCGAATTTACGCCCGCATACGCCGCGCTCATCGGGTCGTTATTTTGGCTGCCGCGCATCTTGCTAGCACTCACGCCCTCGCCGATCTCTACGGCTTTGACGCCGTTTATGCCCATCATCGCAGCCGCGATTGCCGCGTCAAATTTATAGTATAGCCCATCGCCAAGCCCCGCCGGCGCGCCGCGGATAATCGTCACGACGCTAGCTCCGACGCTGTCGTGTTCCTGCTTGGCTTTTAGTATTTCCTCTTTCATCGCCTCTTCGTTACCCAGCGAAAATATCTCCGATCGCGCCGCGAGATCAAAGTCTAACCGCTCGCCGCACGAAATTTCGCCCACGCTAGCCACGCCGCTTTGCACATTGACGCCAAACTCGTTTAGTAAAATTTGAGCTATCGCTCCGCCCGCCACGCGCACGGCCGTCTCTCTAGCCGAGCTGCGTCCGCCGCCTCTGTGGTCGCGGATGCCGTATTTACGGTAGTAGGCGTAGTCGGCGTGCCCTGGACGAAAGAGCTCGCGTAAATTTTCGTAATCGCCCGATTTTTGATTTTCGTTTCGGATGATAAAACCGATCGGGGTGCCCGTGCTTAGCCCATCAAACACGCCGCTTAAAATCTCCGCGCGGTCGCCTTCGCTCCTTGCCGTGGCAAATTTCGAGCCTCCCGGTTTTCGTTTGTCAAGCTCGCTTTGGATAAAATTTAAATCGATACGCACGCCTGCGGGAAACCCGTCTAGCACGCCGCCGATCGCTACTCCGTGACTCTCGCCAAACGTCGTTAGCGTTAGTTTGCGTCCGAAGGTATTCACTTGCCCTCTCCTAAAATTTCAAGCGCGGTTTTGGCGGCTTTTTGCTCGGCTTCTTTTTTACTTTTGCCAGCAGCTCGCGAGATCTCGCGCTCGTTTAGCATCAGTGCGATCTCAAATTCTTTCTTGTGATCGGGGCCTTTTGAGCCTACCAGCACGTATTTTGGTATCTGCGCGAAGCGCGCCTGAGTGAGCTCTTGCAGCGCGGTTTTGTAGTCTTTTACCATGCGGTCGAAATTTATATCCGGGTAGCATCTCTCAAAGGCTTTTAGGCTGGCCGCGCGCACGGCGTCAAAACCGCTTTCTAGGTAGATCGCGCCCATTAGCGCCTCGAAAGCGTCCGAGAGTATCGAGGCTTTTAGCCGTCCGCCGTTGTGCTCCTCGGCCGGCGAGATGTTTATGAGTTGGCCCAAATTTAGATATTTAGCCAGCTCGGCGAAGCTTTTTTCATTTACGAGCGCGGCTCTTAGTTTGCTTAGATCACCTTCGCTTAGGCGCGAAAATTTGTGAAAAAGATAATCCCCGATCACTAGATCCATCACCGCATCGCCTAAAAACTCGAGCCTTTCGTTGTTTGCGCCGCCTTTTACGCTTTTGTGCGTGAGCGCGGTTTTTAGCAGCTTTTCGTCTTTAAATTTATATCCTAATTTCTCTTCCAAATTTCGCATTATTCGCCTTTTAAGCTATTTTTTATCTTTACGGCTTGCTCGCGCGCCATCTCGTCGCAAAGCTCGTTTTGCGGGTGCCCGGCGTGGCCTTTGACCCAGATCGCCTCAACCTCGTGCGGCTCGCTTGCGCTTAGATACTCCTGCCACAGCGGGACGTTTTTTACGTTTTTAAAGTTTTTCTTCACCCAGCCCTCTAGCCACGCATTTACGGCGTTTGCGACGTATGAGCTATCGGTGTAGAGCTTTACGCGGCAGGGCTGATTTAGCGCTTTTAGCCCCTCGATCGCAGCGCGTAGTTCCATTTGATTATTCGTCGTGTGCACTTCGCCGCCGCTTGCCGTTTTTTTGTGCTCGCCGTACTCTAGGATGTACGCCCAGCCGCCCGGCCCCGGGTTATCCAGACACGAGCCATCGCTAAAAAGGCATACTGTTTTCATCAGATTTTTCCGTGATGTGAGGCAAAATTTGCACGCTGCCTAGCTCGCTACACATCGGACAGCGGTAAAAATGCATCGGAAAGGCGTTTTTGCAGCTCTTGCAAACGTAGTTAAAGCTAAGCGCGGCCTTGTCGTAGTTTGCCGTTTTTAGTTTCTTTAAAACCTCTAGCTCAAAGCCCAGCGGCGCGCCGTCCTCGTCGCTCATGCCTTTGATGAAAAATAGACTCTTATACTCGGGATCGGTTAAATTTACGGGCGTGTTTTGATAATAAACCAAATCCAAAACGTCCCCTAGCGGCGGAAAATTGCTAAAATCCTTAAGCCCCGATCCGCTTAAATTTAGCCTCTCCATCGCCATACGCCGCACTAGCGCAAATTCATCTTTTAGCGCTAAAATTTCGCCGATCTTAGCGGCTTCGTCCTTGCTTTTATCCGCTAAAATTTGCAGCGCCTTAATATACGCCGTCTGCGCTCTCACGTCGCTACCGAGCTCTTGCAGCGCGTCCAAGGCCTGCAGCGCGCCCTCGTAGTCTTTTAGTTTTTCGAAAATTATCGTTAGCGATTTTAGCGCGA
>CAUQRE010000041.1:0-7181 GCA_963520315.1 uncultured Campylobacter sp.
ACACGCCGACCAATAAAGTCGTCGAAGTAACGATAAACAACCAAGGCCAAATCAATGTAAAAGACCTAAGCAAAGGCAATCAGGTTATCGATTTTCACATGATAGCGGCGACGAAAAAACTAAATAAAGCTGAAGATCTAACGGCTGCTAACATTAGCGCCGCCTCAGGCGAGTTTGACTCGGTCGATAGCCTAACTAGCGGCGCAAACTCGCTTGAGGCTAAGGTACGCGCAAACCCTAACTACTATGAAATCACGGAATTCGTAAAAAGCAAATACGAAGACCTAGGCGGCGCCGTCACGAACGCCTACGACTACGACAAGATAAACTTTAAACAAGAGGGCAGAAATCTAGTAGGCACCGTATCGCAAGTAGAGCGCGGCAGCGGTAAATTTGCCGACGATAACACGACGCTAAGCCAAGTGGTCGGAGCCAAAAATTTATATGACGGCGAACGAGATAAGTATAATATAAACGGACAAGAACTAAAGATGCAAATTAAGTCAAAAGGCGGGCATACTTATAATGTATCCGTCAAATTTGGTGCGCCTACGCCTCCGGCTGTATCCGGAAATGCTACGGTTAGCATAACTGGCGGCCCAGTGAATTATAACGGAAAGGTTTGGGATAGCTTTTACAACGATACGACCAATCCGCCGACTACCGAGGGCAGAGATACGCAGTCAAAAGATATGACCTTTAGGCAACTAAACGACATAATCGGCATGGTAGCTAGCGACAGCATACCTGCCAGCAATACTTTTGATGACTATAAACAAGCCATCGCAAATTCGCAAGGCAGCGTCGAAGCAAATATGGATCACCGTGGTCGCATAAAAGTAACCGACAAGCTAAATTCCGTCACGCCGATAAAAGTTGGCATATATGATAGTGTAAACTCCGATAAATTTGCTGGCAATGGTCCGACACAAGGCACTGGCTCGCTATGGAACTTTTCGGCAAACAACGGTATCGAAATAGATAGCCCGAGCGTGAATATTTTTGATGACCTGGATAGGATGATAGAGGCTGTAAGAAGCGGTCAATACCGCGCCGACAGCGAGAGCGAACATCCGCGTAACTCAGGCATCCAAGGCGCGATCGAGAGACTAGACCATATCGCCGATCACGTAAATAAAATCCATACCAAAGTAGGCAACCAAACAAATACGCTAACGCAAACCAACACGCACGCTAGCGTCATGGAAGTAAACGTAAAAACCGTCAAAGCCGATATCACGAATGCCGACTATGGCGAGACCTATATGAATCTCATGCAAAAAATGATGTCGTAGCAGGCGATGTTGCAGTCGGTGGCTAAGATAAACCAGCTTTCGTTATTAAACTATATGTAAAAACTCGCTATAATCTACCGTTTTATTAAAGTTTCGTTATCAAAGCGGGCAGAGCGAAAATGGGGTCAAATTTGATAAATTTGGCTCCGTAATTCGTCCTCTCGCAAATTTAAATTTACCGAATTTAAAGGACGCGCCATTTTAAGAGAATCGGTTTTAGTTATAGTCGTTTGTTTTTTGATATTTTTCGGGATCGCCACCATCGCGCCTGCGGCAAATTTCGTCGGGAGCTTCGGCAACGCGATCGGGCTTTGGAACTTCAAGCTTTTTGGTTTTATAGCTTACGTTTATCCGTTTGTTTTTATATTTTTTGCGTATTATATTTACAAATATTTTGACGGCTTTGACGCGAAATTCGCCCAAACCGCGCTCGGAGCGGCGCTGCTTTTTTTAGCGTTTTTGATGTTTCAATCAGGCTCAAACGCTATTTACGGCGGACTAGTAGCAAATAGCGCAAACGAGGCGCTAAAAGACGTTATCGGCGTGATAGGTATGTGGGTTTTTATCGTGATGCTTTTCGTGCTGAGCTTTGGCCTCATCGCGCAAGATAACATCCTAACTATCCTAAAAAAGGCCTTTGTAGAACCTAGCGCCAACGAATATAAATTTGAAAATGCGGGCGAGCTTAAGCCTAAATCGCAAAAAAAGCCTAAACGAATCAAGAATAAAAAAGCAACGAATGAGGCGAATTTGGGCGATGAAAATGATGAAAATTTAGAAGATGAAGCGCAAGATTTCGGTAACGACGAATCAGACGAATCAGACGAAGGCGAGTTAAATTTAGAAGCTAACGGGACGGGGGCGGTTACTATAAACGGCGTCGAGATCCTAAACGAAGTCGCCGAAAACAAAAAACTACTCGAACAAATCGAAAAAGGCAAGGTCGAAAAGCCTAAGGATTTTGCGTTGCCGCCGCTTAAATTTTTAGCCGATCCGCCGAGGCGCTCAAATAGCGTAAACGAAGCCGAAATCGATCAAAAGATATCCGATCTGCTCGATAAACTGCGTAAATTTAAAATAGACGGCGACGTCGTGCGCACCTATACGGGGCCGATCGTTACGACGTTTGAGTTTCGCCCTGCGCCGCATATCAAGGTTAGTAAAATCCTTACTTTGCAAGACGATCTAGCTATGGCTTTGCGCGCTCAGACTATCCGCATCCAAGCGCCGATACCGGGCAAAGACGTCGTAGGCATCGAGGTGCCGAACCAAAATATCGAAACCATCTATCTAAAAGAAATTTTAGATAGCGAAGTTTTCAAAAACTCGAGCAGTCCGCTAACTATCGCGCTAGGCAAGGATATCGTCGGCGCGCCCTTTATCACCGATCTAAAAAAGCTGCCTCACCTGCTAATCGCTGGAACGACGGGCTCGGGTAAGAGCGTAGGCATAAACGCGATGCTGCTAAGCCTGCTATATCGCAACAGCCCGCAGACTCTGCGCCTAATGATGATAGATCCAAAGATGCTGGAATTTAGCATCTACAACGATATCCCGCACCTGCTAACGCCCGTCATCACGCAGGCTAAGCAGGCCATCACCGCGCTATCAAACATGGTCGCCGAGATGGAGCGCCGCTATAAAATCATGAGCCATACGCGCACGAAAAATATCGAAAGCTACAACGAAAAGATGAAAGAAGAAGGCGGCGAGCAGTTCCCGTACATCGTCGTTATCATCGACGAGCTAGCCGATCTCATGATGACAAGCGGCAAGGACGTGGAGCTATATATCGGGCGCCTAGCGCAGATGGCGCGGGCTAGCGGCATACATCTCATCGTAGCCACCCAGCGCCCCAGCGTGGACGTCGTGACGGGGCTAATCAAGGCAAATTTACCTAGCCGCATCAGCTACCGCGTCGGTCAGCGCATCGATAGCAAGGTAATCCTAGATCAAATGGGTGCGGAGAGCCTGCTAGGACGCGGCGATATGCTATTTACGCCTCCGGGAAGCCCCGGCGTCATCAGACTTCACGCGCCCTTTGCTAGCGAAAAAGAGATCGACGTGATCGTAAATTTCCTAAAAGCGCAGCAAGAGGTGGTCTACGACGAGAGATTTCTAGCTGAGGATGGCGCTAGCGGCGGTGCAGGCGGCGGGCCTGCGATCGCGGGCGAGCTAGACGAGCTCTACGAAGAGGCCAAAGAGATCGTATTAAGCGAGCAAAAAACCTCGATCAGCTATCTACAACGCCGCCTAAAAATCGGCTACAACCGCGCGGCTACGATCATAGAACAGATGGAGCAAATGGGCGTGCTAAGCCCGGTAAATGCTAAAGGGCAGAGGGATATTTTGTAAATTCGGCTCAAATTTGCAGGCAAGCGCCGACTGTGTTTATTTTTAGGTTGGTGCCGTTAAATTTGAAAATAGGCTTCGCTACGAGCGACTGATTTCGCGCGGCGTTGCGAAGTTTTGCGCGTTTGATTCGCGCTATATTTAAATTTCTGAGCGAATTTACGCTCAAATTTTAAGCTCATAGTCGGCAAAATTTACCGTCCAAGCAAAATTATTTATAAACGTCAAGGCTTAAATTTAACTCGTCTATGACGCGTAATAGCCGTAATATCTCGTCTTTTATGGCCTGCGCGTCAGAAAGGCTTAGCGGCGGGTCCAATAGCGAACTTTCAAAACGGTTTTTTGCGCCGTTTAAAAAGAGATAAAATTTATCGTCCATAAATGCCGCGCTTAGCGACACGGCGCTGCCAAAACCCTGCTTAACCTCGCGCAAACGTTGCATAAAACCGGGACTTAAAAGATAGCGCGCTTCTATTTTGTCGTCGGTAAATACGCGAAATTCGTTGTTAAACTCCGTATCGTCAAGTATCTCTTTTTCGCCAGATATTTTCGTATTTAGCACCTTCTTATCGGCTAGTATCGTCTGTCCTTTAAAATTTTTATAAAACTCGCAGACTAGTACTGTACCGCTAAAGTCCATGTATTCGTCGTATATAACCTTGCTTACTCTCAAAAGCGCCAGATAAGGATCTTTTGAGCCGTTTGAGTCGTATGTTTTTTCTACTTTTATAGCCTCGCTTAATTGAAATTTGACATTAGCGTAAGTACCGCTTATTTGGTCTTCGCCGTAAAAATTTACGCGTCTGTATATTCCGCTTTTATAAAATTCGTTTGCACTGATGCCTTTTTGAGGCTCGTATGTAAAATTACTATCTATATCGGCAACTACCGTGCTAATAAAAACGTTTTTGTAGAAGTTCCTATACTCTTCCAGCGTTTTTTCTACTTTTGGAATCCTCGGCGTGACGTATATCGGGATGACTGCAAATGAAAGAAAGAATATCTCAAAGCGTCGCTCCATAATAATAAAAAGTAGTATCGGCGCGATAAATGTCGTTATAGTCATAAACGTAGCGTATTTTTTGACTATTTTTTTACACTCATTTTGTTTTTGCGTTACGGCGTCGATGGCTTCTTTTATTTTTAGATTTCTCATTCGTAAAAAACTCGGTTTAGGTAAAGGCCGTTTGGCGGCGCAGGGATACGCGTGAGCGGCTTTTGCTCGTAGATAGCTCGGCGTAAAAGCTCTTTTGCTTTGAGGAAATTTGCATCGCGGCAACCGCTTGAGTTTTTGTTGCTGATTTTTGGGCGACTTTTTTCGGTATCTATACTTGCGGCTTTGTTTAAATTTGAGTTTGTAGCGTCAAAATTTAAGACGACGCAAACCGCTTGCTCGGCGACCAAATTTGCGCTTTCGTCGCTTGCGGTTAAGATTTTTTCGCGGCTGTTTTGGTTTAAATTTGCCTTGCCGTCCGGTTTTGCCTTCTGCGCACGTTCAAATTTAAACTCCTGCGCGTCCGTTTCTTTAAATTTGCCGTTTTTTGCAAGCTCGAGCGCCTTAAGGACGCTAGCGATCATGAGGCGAACCTGGGCGCGCAAAAAGCCGTTTGCTTTAAAAACGATGATCGACTGCTCGCCGCGCGCGTAACAAAATGCCTTTGTGATGTGCCGTACGGGACTTTTTACGTCGCTGCCAAGCTTCATAAACGCGCTAAAATCATGCTCGCCGACAAAAAGCTCAAGCAGCTCGTTTGCTAAATTTGGGTCAAATCTCGGCAAAAAAGTCTCGTAAGGCGCCAAAAAAGGAGAAAACTCGCCGTGATTTACGACGTAGCGGTAGGCTCTGGCTGTAGCATCGTAGCGCGGGTGGAAGCAGTCCTGCACGCGGCTTATAAATTTGACGTGAACGGCGGGGTGGGCGTGGCGGTTGATGAGCGATTTTAGACGCGTAAAGTCGCTAAAATGCTCGCCGCACTCCACGCAGGCGACTTGATTGTTTGCGTGCACGCCCTTGTCGGTGCGCGAGCTAGAGATTATCTTGCTAAAAATACCAACGTGCGCTAGAGCAGCGCCCAGAGCGTCCTCGACGCCGTTTTCGTGCGGCTGAGTCTGCGAGCCCTGAAATTTCGACCCGTCGTAGCTAAAAACGAGTTTAAGCCGCACTTAGTATCTTTTTAAAATTTTAGCCCTAAAGCTAAAAATCGAGGCGATAAAAAATAGCGAAAATATCGCTGCAATCGCGACAAAAACTCGCGAACTAAAGAGCATAATGAGCGTAAAATAGCCAAACAGTACGCCAAATATCCCAAAATACACAAAGCCCTTTTCGTAGCGGTAAGTCACGATGCCCAGACTCAAAGCAAAAAGCGTCGTCGCTAGCGGGAAAAGTGCGATGAGAACGTAGGTAGCAAAGTCCTTGGCACGCTTTTTATCCTCGCTCATCATTTGCCAATACTGCCAAAACGACTTCGTCTGCGCGACGCTGTCCTCTTGGACGGTGCGGATCTTCATCGTGCCAAAGTCCGTTTTATGCCACGATGTATCGCCGATATCGTAAATTTTACCCTCGGCTAGCGTAAGCTCAAGCGTGGCATTGCTATTGGTTAGGCGAGCGTTTTTAGCTAGAACAAACCTATGCGCGCCATCTTTTGGCGAATAAAGCGTCACGCCCTCGTAAAGAGTGCCATTTTCGTCGCTCTTTTCGTTTTGGATGAAGACCATCCAGTCGGAGAATTTTTGCCCGAATTCGGTTGTTTTTAAATTTAGCTTGGCGACGGTTTTTTTGTATGAGACGAAATTTGAGTTTAGCTCCGCAGCCGTAGGGATCAGCACTACCGCAGTAACGATGAGAAAGGCTGAAACCGCGCCGCTAACGATGAGGAAAAATTTAGCGATCCTAACGGGCGAATATCCGAGCGTAAAAAGCACGATACTCTCGTTTTCGCGAGAAAGCCTGAAAAACATGAGCGCAAGAGATGCAAAAAACGCGATCGGCACGGTAAAAAGCAACACTCTAGGCAACATAAACATATAAAGTTTAAAAAGCTCTATAAACGTAATCTCGATGTATGACGTGATACGCGCGATCTGGATGAAAAATACGATCGACATGATGAGAAAAAGCGTCGCAAATAGCGATGCAAACGTACCTAGGAAGTTTGAGAAAAGATAACGCGCCGTCCTATCCATAAATGAGCCCCAAGATGTAGATAAACCAATCTTTAAACGCATAAACTATAAGCGTAGCAAGGCTCAAAAACGGCACGAAAGGCAGCTCATATCCACGCTTTCGTACGATAACGTATGCGGGCAGCGTCAGCAGCGCCGAGACGTAGATCGCCATGAGACCGAGCTTGATGCCTAAAATCGCACCCATAACGCCTGCTATAAAGATGTCAGCAGAGCCCATGGCTTCGCGCTTAAGAGCTAGGCTAACAACCGCACGCAGTAGCCAAAAGGCAAACATAAAAATCGCAGCGTTTATAAACGAATAAAAAGCAAATAAAAGCCCCTCCGAGTCAAAAGAGGCGGGAA
>CAUQRE010000042.1:0-7131 GCA_963520315.1 uncultured Campylobacter sp.
CTCCTCTTTCATCTGTTTTATCATGACCTCAGACTGCTCGATCTGCTCTTTTAACTGCAAGATGATATCCACGCCTGCTAAATTTACGCCCAGATCGCGCGTTAGACGTAGTATCATCTTGATGCGGTCCATATCTTTTTCGGAGTAAAGACGCATCTTGCCCTCGGTTCTTGACGGCTCCAGTAGCCCTTCGCGCTCGTATTGGCGCAGCGTCTGCGGATGTATGGAGAGCACCTTTGCTACGACGCTTATTAGGTAGACCGGTTCTTCGTATTGTTTCATCTTATGCCTCCGGGAGTTTTTGCTTCATAAGCTCGGCTAGCTCGCCGTCTAGGGCATTTACGTCCGGCAAAGACACGCGCGCGCGCAGATACAGATCGCCGAATATCCCGCTTTTTCTATTTTGCACGCCGTATCCTTTGAGCCTGATTTTTTGCCCCGATTTTGAGTTTTCGGCGATTTTTATCGTGACGTCTTTTTTAGGCGTTTTTACATCTATCTTACCGCCAAACATCATCGTTTTTAGCGGGATTAGCACGTCTTTATATAGATCGTCGCCGTCTCTTTCGTACTCGTCGCTAGGCGCGATATTTACGGTTAGTATCAGATCGCCGCGTCCGCCGTTACCTTTGCCTTTTATGCGTAGCTTTTCGCCGTTATTTATGCCGTTTGGGATTTTTATTTTGATGTTTTCGCCGTTAAAATTTATCGAGTGTTCTCCGCCTTTTACCGCTACGTCAAACGGGATAGTTACCTTTGCCCGCGAGTCCATATCCTCCTCGTCCTCAAAGTCGCCAAATCCTCCCGTCTGCCTAAAGCCGCTAAAACCGCCCCTGCTAGAAAAACCGCCAAAACCGCTAGCGCTAGCGCTAAAGCCGCCGCCGAAGATATTTTTTAAAATTTCGTCCAAATTTCCCATACCCGAGCTGCTCGCAAAATCATGGAAATTCTGTCCGCCGAACATCGCGTCGCCGTGCCTATCGTACTGCGCGCGCTTTTTTTCGTCGCTTAAAATTTCATACGCGGCGTTTATCTCTTTAAATTTATCCTCCGCGCCCGGATCTTTGTTGATATCTGGATGATATTTGCGCGCCAGCCTCCTATACGCCTTTTTTATCTCGTCTGCGGAAGCCTTTTCGGACACGCCTAAAGTTTCATAAAGACTATTGCTCATATTATATCCTTTTAGTCAATTAATTTTATAGAGATTATAGCACAAAGCTTTAGCGTATGTCAATCAAGTATAGTAAATAAGATAATTTTAAACGGCTTAAAGAATAATTAACTTTACATTGAGCTTAGCGCCATATAATCGCGCTTTGAAAAAATTTATCCAAAAGGAAAAGCAATGAAAAAGATAACCGTATTATCTTTGGCTACGTCTTGCGCGATCTTTGCCGCAAGCGTAAATTTTAACGAACCCGCAGAGGATTTTACTAGAATAAATCCCGAATTTAATAAAAACGTCGTCCTCTCCTATAATAGCTCCATCGCCGACGCTAAAAAATCGGTCGTAAATATCTCCACTACAAAAACGCTAAACGGCGCGGGAGCCGATATGGGCGATATGTTTAACGATCCTTTTTTTAAAGATTTCTTCGGATTTCAGTTTAACATCCCTCAAGAAAAGCAAAAAAGCAGTTCTTTGGGATCTGGCGTCATCATCTCCTCCGACGGCTACATCGTGACCAACAACCACGTGGTAGAAGATAGCGACGAGATCGTAGTCACGCTGCTAGATAGCGACAAAGAGTACAAAGCTAAAATCATCGGCACCGATCCCAAAACCGACCTAGCTATCATCAAAATCGACGCTAAAGAGCTAAAAGCCATACCTTTTGCAGACTCGGCTAAGCTCATGGAAGGAGATATAGTTTTTGCCATCGGAAATCCTTTCGGCGTGGGCGGCAGTATCACTCAGGGCATAGTCTCAGGCCTAAATAAAGACAACATCGGCCTTAATCAATACGAAAATTTCATCCAAACCGACGCCTCGATAAATCCGGGCAACTCAGGCGGCGCGCTAGTCGATAGCCGCGGCTATCTAGTGGGCATAAACTCAGCCATCCTTAGCCGCAGCGGCGGAAACAACGGCATCGGCTTTGCCATCCCGTCAAATATGACCAAAGATATCGCCAAAAAACTCATCGAAGACGGCAAGATCGAGCGCGGATATATCGGCGTGATGATAGCAAATCTCAACGAGCAGCAAAAAGAGATCTACAAAAATAAAGAAGGCGCGCTAATTAGCAGCGTAGAAAAGGGATTACCGGCCGATATCGCGGGCATTAAGCGAGGCGATCTAGTCGTAAAAATCGACGATAAAGATATCAAAAACGCAAACGACCTAAAAAATCTCATCGGCTCGCTAGCTCCAAACAAAGAAATCACGCTAACCTACGAACGCTCGGGCAAACTAGAGACCGCTAAGATAAAACTAGCCAACGCCAACGCCCAGTCAAGCGGCGGCAAAGCGACCAAAGGCGACTCGGCGATAGACGGCCTTAGCGTAACGTCGATCGACGATAACGCGAGGTTTAAGTATAGACTAGCCTCAGACGTCGCAGGCGTGCTCGTTACAGACGTAAAATCAGGCTCAAATGCCGAAAAATTCGGCTTTGAAAAAGGCGATATCATCATCCAGGTCGCCGAGGAAAATATCAAAAATTTAGACGACTTTAACAAAGCCGTAGCAAACGCCAAAGGCAAAAAAACTCTCGTTTGGGTCAATCGCGGCGGACTTTTCCAAGGTCTTGTTATCAAATAATCTAAGACTAAGGCGCGGTAAAATGCGCCTTTTTCTAAATTTATCTTTTTTTTCGCCGGCTTGCCTCTATCAAGCAAGCTTAAATTTACCCTATTTTATCGCAGCGTCAGGTTTATGCCTTTGCTTGATTTAAAATCCTTGCCCGCAGTCTAAATTTACCGTTTTAAAACCCCGCGCTCGTTTGCCGTCTAAAAATAAACCGCATTTTAAATTTACTCTGCAGGGTTTATTTGATTTTAGCCTCCGCTAAGCTTGCCCAGATGCCTGCTCTTAAGCAAATTTAGGCTAAATTTCAAAATCTATCTAAAAAGGATAAAGCATGAACGAAAACCAAATCTCGCTGGCTGGCAAAATAAAAAACGAGATAAATCTAACGATAAAAAAGGAGCTAAAAGAGCGCTACAAAGGCGAGGCTCCATACTCGCGGTGCCGCGTGCAGGAAGGTTATCACGACACTTTTACGTTAGAGTGCGGCAGATGCGGTTTTAGCATGTCTTATAGCGACTCGTATTATGAGGCGAGCAAGCTTAGCGAGGATGAGCTAAAAGAGGTTTTGCCGCTCATCGTAAAGGGCGTAGAGGAGGAATTTTTAGACGAAAATAACATGCCGTTTTTCGCGTATAAGCTAAATTTATCGGTCAAATTTGAAAGCGAGGACTCGCCGCGTAAATTTTACTTTGAAAATGCGGCTAGAAAGGCTGAGCTAAAGCGCAGGCTAGAAGGCTATATGGACGAGGTAGTTACTAGACGCACGGTAAAGGTCAAGAACGAACGCGAGCTTTACGTATTTATGGGACACGTTTTTGATCTGCCTCTTATGGAGTATGACGAATTTGCGCTTATAGAGCTGATAGAAAAGTTTGAGCTAGCCGTGCGGGATTCTAAAAGCAAACATCTAACCGATGAGTTTAAAGAGGCGCTTACTTGCTATCTGCAAGATTGGCGAGACGATAAATTTATGCCTAAATTTTACGATATTTGCGGCGATGATTGGGAGAGGACTTATGAGCTTAAAAAGGACTTTAAACCCCAAAACGTAAGCGCCGGCGAGCTTGCGCTTTTCGTGAGAGCGGCATTTTGGCGGATCAAATATAAAAGCTTTAGCTGGGACGTAAAATTTGCGCGCAAAGACCTAGAAAGCGCGGCTCTGATTTTCGGTTCGGCGCAGGCGCAGAAGTATTTAGACTGCGGCACAGGCGAGCTAGACGAAAGCCTAACGAGTTTTAAAGACGCGGACGTAGAGTGCGCCGCAAACGATGTTTTTGCGCAAATTAGCGTAAAAATCAAAAACGAAACGCCTCAGGCTTACAAAAAGGTGCTAATCTTTATCGTAAATCTGCTGCGTGCGGGCTTTGCGGCTAGCTACGCCGTTAAATTTAGCTCAAAAGCGGATAAAATTTATCTGCCGGTAAAAGGGCTTGAAAAGACGCAGACGCACCGATTTTTCGCTACTGCATTAGCGCATGAGGTAGACTCGGAGCTTGAGCTTTACGCCAAAGAAGCTCTAAGGCATAAATACGAATTTTACGCCGATATAAACGACGAAAAGTGCCTAATGACGGGCAGTTACGCGGTATTTGGCCTTGCGCTAAAAAGCGAGAAATATTTCGCGCTAGCTAAGCGGTATTTTAAAAACGTAGACGACGAACATCAAAGCGCGCATATAAAATTTATCGAGGCTTTTATCGATAGATACGGCGTTAGCGCACAGAGCCTAGAGGTTTTAGTGGACGCCTTCTCATCGTATCAGGAGGATAAAATTTATAAAAATTTACGTGCGCTAATGGACGAACCTGCTAACAAAGCCCTATTTTTGCGCGCTCTTGAGAACCTAAAAGGTTATAAAAAGGAAAATGCGGCGTATGCGGCCTGGGGACGGGGCTGGGAGAAGGAAATTTCTGGTTGATTGCGATTTTATAGGCTTGTCTCTTGCGCATATTGACTTTTTACGCTCAAATTTGGAGCCAATTTTACTAAATTTGACGAACCTAGACCCAAGTCTTGAAAGCGCCAAATTTGAGTGAGTTAAATTTGATGCTATTTTTTATGTTAAGAAGGAAGGGGTTTGAATTACGCTCTGCTTGCAGCTAAGAGCAAAGCGAAGCAAAAATCATTTAAAGACGCGCAAGGAACTAGCCGCGGCCGCCATTAAAAATTTAGCCAAAACTCGTTATAATTACCGCAAAAAAGGATGGCCGATGATAAAAATTTTGATGATAGAAGACGATTTAGAGCTGGCGGAAATTTTGACCGAGTTTTTAGCAAAAAGCGATATGGACGTAAAGACGGCGGAGGAGCCCTACATCGGCCTTTCGACGCTAAATGTCGAGAAATTCGACCTCGTGATCTTAGACCTCACGCTGCCGGGGCTTGACGGCCTAGAGGTATGCAAAGAGATCCGCAAGCGCCACGACGTGCCCATCATTATCTCAAGCGCGCGTCACGACATCACGGACAAAGTAAACGCCCTAGATAACGGCGCGGACGACTACCTGCCAAAGCCCTACGACCCGCAAGAGCTGCTAGCTCGTATCAAAAGCCACCTGCGCCGCCAAAGCGCGGTAGCGGGCGCAAATTTAAGCGGCACAAAGGAGCCTGCGCGCGAGAAAGATATCGCGGTAGACGACTTTAAACACGTCATCACGCTAAAAGGCGAGCCGTTAAATTTGACCGCCGCGGAGTACGACATCCTAAAATACATGCTTCAAAAAGAAGGCGGCGCCATCACTCGCGAGGAGTTTATCTACAACTGCGCGAGCATCAGCGAGGACTCGACGAACAAGAGCATCGACGTCATCATCGGCCGCATCAGAGGCAAGCTAGGCGACGATCCGAAAGAGCCAAGATACATCCACGCTATCCGCGGCATCGGCTACAAGCTAATGCAGTAAATTTTAAAGCCCGCAAATGAAACGCTCATCGGTTTTTTACACTATCACTTTTATCTTCGCTTTGGCGCTAACAAGCATATTTTTAGCATTTTTGTGGCTGATGGACTACGACAAGCAAAACTACGCGCGCGAGCTAAACGCCAAGTACTCCACGATCGCTAGAAACCAGCTCTTTTTGATGAGCGGTATCATAAACGAAAAAGAGTACGAGCGCCAAACGGGCGACTTTAAGATGCCTGAGATCACGAACGAGCGGCAAAAAGAGGAGATCCTAGCAAACGCAACCGTGCTTGAGGAGATATCAGCAGACATCGGCTCCAGCGCTATCATGATCTATCAAAATCACCACTATCTAAAAGTCCAGCACGTGGATAAAGTCCTGCTTTTAAAGGATAACGACTACCAGCCGTACCGCTACGACATCATCAAGATCATCTTTTCGCTAGTGGCGATCATACTTTTGGCCGCTTACGTTTTTGTTATCAGGAAGCTAAAACCGCTAAGAAAACTAAAGCGCCAGATAGCTAAATTTGCCGCGGGCGAGATCGACGAAGTGCAAAACGTTAGCAGCGGTAACGACGAAATTTCCGAGGTTGCGGAGGCGTTTTACGACGCGGTTTGTCAGATCAAAAATTTAAACGCGTCGCGCAAGCTGTTTTTAAGAAACATAATGCACGAGCTAAAAACCCCGATCACCAAAGGCCGCCTAGCCGCCGAAATGATCGAAAAAAGCAAAAATCAAGAGCGACTAGTGTCGGTGTTTATAAAGCTCGAAAATCTCATAAACGAATTTGCCGCCGTCGAGCAGGTCACCTCAAACATCGCGCTAAATAACACTAAAATTTGCCGTATCGACGATATCATCGACGAGGCTCTGGATATCGCGATGGTTGATCCAGGGCAGGTTACTATTAGCAAGCTAGAAGACGTGAACCTAAATGCGGACTTTAAGCTACTAGCGATCGCCGCCAAAAATATGATCGATAACGCGCTAAAATACTCCCCAAACAAGCACGTAAATATCACGATCACGCGCGAGTCGATCAAATTTATCAACGAAGGCGAGCGGCTGTCAAAGGAGCTGCGTCACTACGTCGAGCCCTTTACCAAGGGCGAAAGCGCGAAAAAGAGCTTCGGCTTAGGACTCTACATCGTAGAAAATATAATCAAAGCTCACAAGCTAACTCTAAGCTACGAATACAAAAACGGGCTAAACGTTTTTAGCTTTGAAAATCTGCAAAATATAGCGGCGTAGACGTAAATTTGAGCATTTTGCTAAATTTGAGGTGCGCGGATAAAATTTGAGTCAAAATTTAAACCGAGTTACATTTGCTTAAATTTTAAAATTCAGCGTATCGTTTGCGACTAACTAAACGCCAAAATTTGAGCCGCAAATTTAGCGCTCGTTTCAAATTTATAGTCAAATTTAGCGACTGCTCGCTACTCATAATAAAAAGACTTTACGGGCGCGAA
>CAUQRE010000043.1:0-7047 GCA_963520315.1 uncultured Campylobacter sp.
CTTTAGCACGCATGCGGCTACCGCCAAGGGGCCAGCCAGCGCGCCGCGTCCCGCCTCGTCGATACCGCAGATTTGGGCGTCAAATTCGTTTTTCATCGCTACGCTTTCAAATAAATTTTGCAAAATTTAAGCTATCAAATTTTGTCTTGCATTTTTTTAAAGTTTCCTTTTTTAGCGGAAAAGCTGGCTAAAACAGCCCGAAATTTTGCTTTAAATGCTCTTTGATGGGCTCAAGCGGTAGCGAGATCTCGCTATTTTTACCGCCGGCCGTGCCGTCAAAAAATGTAATGCCGCTTGGCGAGAGCGTAAAATTTTCGCTCGGAGCTATCTTTTCTTTGGCAAAGATCGCCGTCAAATTTGCGTCGTTTAAGTCCTTAAAAACGTCGCTCAAATTTATCTTTTTTAGGTTTTTTAGCCAGACGGTTTTGCAGATTTTCCCGCCCTCTCCGAGTTTGCAGACGCTTCTTATTTTGCTGTTTTGATACTCGAGGCTATTTAGAGCATTTGCGGCGTTTTTTGAGGGGTCTTTGAGCCATGTCGTTTTAAAATTTTCAAGTTTTGCGGCGAGAGATTTTTTGTTATTTTGCGCAAATTTAGGCGCGTAAAAGTCGCTCGCGACGGCTTCAAATCGCACCCCGTCTTGCCCGATCTCTTGTAGTCCGAGCGCGGCAAAATCATAGCTTACGACCTGCTTTAGCACGGCTTTTCGCGCCTTGCCTCTGATTGCTAGCTTACCCGTTAGTTCACCGTTATCCGCTTTCGCGCTTAGATTTAGCCACTCGGCGACTGCGCTTACGACCGTTATAGCGGCGCCCGATTTTTCGATGCTGCCCTTGGTAAAGTCGTATTTGGCGCCCTCGAAAAAGGCGTGCCCTTGAAATTTAGGCGGTAAAACGACGCCCTTATCGCTAAAATTTTCAAACTCGGCCTCAAGCTCACTGATGTAGAGCTCAAATTTGCTCCCGTCCGCCTCGCCTGCAAATTTATAAATTTTGCCCTCGTTTTCGTGTCTGATCTCGTAGCCTAGCGCCAAAACGCAGGCTAAAAATAGTGCTATAGCCGCTCTCATAAACTCTCCTTATATGCCCAGCGCCCAGCGCGAAAACGGCGCGACCTCGCATTTTATGCCCTCTATACTCGTCTCGCCGGAGTTCGCCACGCTGATTGCTTGCAATCTATTTATACCTAAATTTTTTAAATTTGCGTGCAGTTTTTTAAATTTTAAAAAGACCAAATCCGCATCGCTAAACGGCGAGCAAATGATAGCAAGTTTCCTTTTAGGCAGGAAAAAATCAAGCTCCTTTGTATAAAAAATCTGCTCGTTAAATTTGGCCAGCTCGCAAAAAACCGTGTTGTTAAAATTTTTAGCGAAGTCCTTTTTTAGGTTTAGCGCGCTTTTAAACGCAAAGTCGTTGAAATAAAGCCTCTTTGCGGCGTTTGGCTCGTTAAATTTTCCTACCAGGCTAACCGCGCTCATGTTTTCTAGCTCGCTAAGCGCGCCGTAGACGCTATCTTTTGAGATTTTGCGGGCGGATTTAAGGGTGCTAAAAATCTCAAAAACGCTCACGTTTTGCGCCTGAGCCTTCGCGCACTCTTTTAGCACGGCTAGTTGCGTGGCGGATAGCGAGGATTTTAGCGCGGTTTGTAGATTTGCCGCGACGTTTTCGGCGTCGCCAAAGGCCGACGCGGGGCTCCTGCCATGAAGCAAAAAGTGGCTAAAAAGCGTTTCCGGATCGATCTTTTTCGAAAAAAAGGCGATAAATTCCTCGTAGTCTAAAAAATCCAAATTTAGCTCGCTAAAGCCATTTAAATTTGCGTCTTTAAATCCAGAAGCGACGATAAAATTTTGTAAATTTAGCTCTAAAATCGGCTCAAATTTACCCCAAAATCTCTGCTCGAAATCATCGATCGCTAGATTTTTTATCTGCGGATTTTGGCATAAAAACTCTGGCAAATTTGACAAAATCTCATCCACATCTATGCGAAGGTCGCCTAAATTTACATATAAAAACTCTTTGCTCTCAAATGCCGACAAAAAGCCCGCGATTAGAGATGTTTTGCCGCTTCCTATACCGCCTTTTATCAGTGTTTTTGGCGCTGTGATTTCAAATTTTCTGTTTATAAATTTAATGTTTTTTGGCGGACTTTGGTAGAGCGCGGTTAGAGTTTGCATTTTTAGCCTTTAAAATTTGGAAAAGTATAGCGAAGTTTCCTTATAAAGAGGAATATAATTAACATTTGACGCCAAAAAACAAGGGCAAATTTAACGATTTTTAAGGGGGGGGGGGGGTAGAATGCGTTAAATTTTTATTTGAAAGGCGGATATTATGAAAAAAATTACGGTTTTTTGCCTAATGTTAATAAGTGCTTTGGCGATAGACAATCCGATGGCAGATATACTAAAGGACTATGAAAACAAGTGTAATGCCGGAGACGAGATGGCGTGCGGCGTGGCGGGCGGAGTTTATGATTTTGCCTTTGAGGTGTACGGGGTAAAGCAAGACTACGGCAAGGCGATGAAATTTTATAAAAAGGGTTGCGATAATGGAAACTACAGGTCGTGCAATAATCTAGGCTTTATGTACGAAAATGAAAAAGGCGTAAAGCGGGACTACAAAAAAGCGTTTGAGCTATATGCTAAATCTTGTGATGTCGGAAACGACGCGCTCGGTTGTAGAAATCTCGGGTTTTTGTATATCAATAAGCATGTTTCAGGCATAAATGGGAAGCAAGCGTTTTTGGAAGGATTTGGGCGTGTTAAAAAAAAGCTGCGACATCACGCCGGATTTTACTGCTTGCAGATTTTTGGGCGATGTATACCTAGAAATAAATGAGAAAAACGACGCAATGAAATATTATCAAAGAGCATGTACCGCCGGGGCTACCGATAATGTTGTTCAATCTTTTGAAGAAGGTGTTAAGCTTTGGCAACTAACCTACGGAATGTACGAACTTTTAAAACAAGGCTCAAGATGATTATTTAAAATTTGGATACGATTTTTATCTGTCCAAATTTATCCCAAATCATATCTAAATATTTCACTTTAAATTTTTAGTCAAATTTATAAAAGCTTCCTTGTAAAAAGGAAATAAATCTATTAAATTTTACTAAATTTGCTCAAAATATTGACTTTAAAAAGCCATTTGGATAAAATCCGAGTCTCTTACATAAGTAAGAAGTGTCGTATGTTTGCGACAAGTTCTATTCAAAGGAAAGAAAATGGAAAGAATCAGGCTTAAGCTTAAAGCTTATGACCATAGAGTTCTCGACCGCACAGTTGCAGCCATAGTAGAAGCTGTTAAACGAACGGGCGCCGACGTCAGAGGTCCGGTGCCGATGCCTACGAAGATCAAACGCTACACGGTCTTAAAATCACCACACATCAACAAAGACTCACGCGAGCAGTTTGAAATGAGAATTCACGCTAGAATGCTAGATATCGTAGCGGCTACGCCCGATACCGTCGACTCGCTAACAAAGCTTGACTTAGCCCCTGAGGTTAACGTCGAAGTCCGCGCGATGGGCAAATAAAGGCGAGGTGAAAGTATGGAATATATCGTAGAAAAAATAGGCATGAGCAGAACGGTAAACAACCCAAGCATCCCCGTTACGCTTCTAAAGGTCGTAAACGCTAAAGTTTGCGAAGTGAGCGAATGCGGCTGCGCTATAGTAGCTTATGCTAAAGGTAAAGCAAAAAATAAAGCCATAGAGGGTCAGCAAAAAAAATATAGCCTAACGGCGGAATTTAATAAATTCGCAACCCTAGAAGTCGCCAATAAAGAGGCGGGCGATCTTGATTTTAGTCCGCTTAGCTCGGCTAAAATTTTAAAAGTTAGCTTCAGCTCAAAAGGTAAAGGCTATCAAGGCGTCGTAAAAAGACACGGGTTTGCGGGCGGTCCAAAAAGCCACGGTTCTCGCTTCCACAAAAGACACGGCTCTATCGGTAACCGCGAATGGCCGGGACGCGTTCAGCCTGGTATGAAGATGGCCGGACACACCGGAAACGAAAAAGTTACCGTTAAAAACGAGATCGTAAGCTTTGACGCCGAAAACGGAATTTTGGTTTTAAAAGGTAGCGTCGCTGGCTATAACGGTGCAATGGGCAGAATAAGGATAGTAAAATGAGTAAAGTTTGCGTATTAAACGAAAAATTTGAAAAAGCTAGCGAGCTTGATCTACCGGCTAATTACGCCCAGATTAACCCGCACAACCTATATCTTTACGTTAAGTCTTATTTGTCCGGTATGCGTTCAAATTCGGCTCATACAAAGGGTCGTTCTGAAGTGAGCGGCGGCGGTAAAAAGCCGTGGAGACAAAAAGGTCGCGGCGGCGCTAGAGCGGGCTCAACCAGAACTAACGTCTGGGTAGGCGGTGCAGTGGCGTTTGGTCCGAGCAACGAGCGAAACTATTTCCAAAAGGTCAATAAAAAGCAAAAAAGATTGGCGCTTGAGTTCGCGCTAAACGAAAAAGCTAACGCGGGTAAAATTTTCGCGGTAGATAGCATAGAGATCGCAAGCGGTAAGACTAAAGACGCTGCTAAAGTAATCAGCGCGTTAAATTTGAGAGACGCTTTGGTCGTAAAAGATCTGCTTGACGACAACACGCTATTGGCGTTTAGAAATCTATCAAACTGCTATCTAATCGATGCGAGCGAGATAAACGCTTATTTAGTGGCGACTTACGGTGCCGTCGTTATCGAGAAGGCCGCACTTGAATCTATAATAAAAGAGGGCTGAAATGGCAGATATAACTGATATCAAAACGATTTTATATACGGAAAAAACTCTCGGTCTTCAAGAGCAAGGCGTGGTCGTCATACAAACTTCGCCTAAGATGACTAAAAACAGGCTGAAAGAAATTTTGAAAGAGTATTTTGGAGTAACGCCGCTTCGCGTAAATTCGCTTAGAATCGACGGAAAAGTTAAGCGTTTCAAAGGAAGAGAAGGACAACGCAACGAGATAAAGAAATTTTACGTTAAGTTGCCTGAAGGCTCAAGCCTAGAAAACACGGAGGCGTAAGATGGCGATAAAAACCTATAAACCTTATACACCTAGCCGCAGATTTATGACGGGCTTATCAAGCGAGGATATCACCGCTAAACCTAGCGTGAGAAGTTTGCTTGTAAAGATCCCTGTAAGCGGCGGTAGAAATAATAACGGAAGAATAACTTCTAGACATAAAGAAGGCGGAGCTAAGAAGCTTTATAGAATCATCGACTTTAAACGCCGCAAATTCGGTATCGAAGGTAAGGTCGAAGCTATCGAGTACGATCCGAACAGAAACTGCCGCATCGCACTTATCGCTTATAAAGACGGCGAGAAACGCTATATCATCAGACCAAATGGACTAAACGTTGGCGATGTCGTAGCAGCAGCCGAGGCGGGCCTAGACATAAAACCCGGCAACGCGATGAAACTAAGAAACATCCCGGTTGGTACTATCGTACACAACGTGGAGCTAAAACCAGGTAAGGGCGCTCAGATGGCTCGTTCGGCCGGCGGTTATGCTCAGCTAATGGGTAAAGAGGAAAAATACGTAATGCTTCGCTTACCAAGCGGCGAGATGAGACAAGTGCTTGCAGAGTGCATGGCTAGTATCGGCGTAGTGGGTAACGAGGATTGGGCGAACGTAACTATCGGTAAAGCCGGACGCAATCGCCACAGAGGCATCCGTCCTCAAACTCGCGGTTCTGCGATGAACCCGGTCGATCACCCGCACGGCGGTGGTGAGGGCAAGAAAAATTCAGGCCGTCATCCTGTTACTCCATGGGGTAAACCGACCAAAGGTGCTAAGACTCGCCGCAAAAAGGCTAGCGATAAGCTTATAATTTCAAGAAGGAAAGGTAAATAGAGATGGCAAGATCACTCAAAAAAGGACCTTTTGTCGATGAGCATGTAATGAAAAAAGTCGTTGCCGCTAAAAAAGCTAACGACAACAAGCCGATAAAAACATGGTCTAGACGCAGCACGATAGTGCCTGAAATGATAGGCCTAACGTTTAACGTTCACAACGGCAAGAGCTTCATTCCAGTATACGTTACGGAAAACCACATCGGATATAAACTAGGCGAATTTGCTCCTACGCGCACATTTAAGGGTCACAAAGGCTCAGTGCAAAAGAAAATCGGTAAGTAAGGGGATAAGATGAGCAAATCAGTTATTAAATTCGTAAGATTATCTCCGACTAAAGCCAGACTAATCGCAAGAGAAGTGCAAGGCATGAACGCAGAATTTGCGCTAGCGAGCCTTAGCTTTATGCCAAACCGTGGCGCCAAATTTATCGCTACGGCTATCAGCTCTGCGGTAGCTAACGGCGGATTCGAGCCTGAAGAGGTTATCGTAACAAGCTGCCGCGTGGATGCGGGCCCAGTATTAAAAAGATTTAGACCGCGAGCGAGAGGAAGCGCAAGCAGAATCCGCAAACCGACTTCTCATATCTTAGTAGAAGTATCTAAACCTGAAAAGAAGGAAGCGTAATATGGGTCAGAAAGTAAATCCGATAGGTCTAAGACTAGGAATAAACCGCAACTGGGAGTCAAGATGGTTTCCTGCTAAAGGAACTTTGGCTGAAAATATCGGCGAAGACTACAAAATTCGTGCTTTCTTGAAAAAGAAACTTTACTACGCGGGCGTTTCTCAAATTTTGATCGAGAGAACCGCTAAGAAAATTCGCGTAACCGTCGTAGCAGCCCGCCCTGGTATTATCATCGGCAAAAAGGGCTCTGACGTAGAGAAGCTTAAAGAGGATATCCAAAAGCTGATCAATAAAGAAGTAAACGTAAATATCAAAGAAGAAAGAAAAGCTCAAGCTTCGGCTCAGCTAGCTGCGGAAAATGTAGCTATGCAACTTGAAAAACGCGTTGCATTTAGACGCGCGATGAAAAAAGTTATCCAAGGCGCTCAAAAATCAGGCGCTAAAGGTATCAAAATTTCAGTTGCTGGACGTCTTGGCGGTGCGGAAATCGCTAGAACAGAGTGGTACTTAGAGGGTCGCGTTCCGCTTCATACTCTAAGGGCTAGGATCGATTACGGCTTTGCCGAAGCGC
>CAUQRE010000044.1:0-6968 GCA_963520315.1 uncultured Campylobacter sp.
GCCTTCTTTGCTCACGCCGCTTCGTTTTAGCACCTTTTGCACCGTTAAAATCGCGATTCTCGCGTCCAGCGCAAAGCTAAGCTCGCGGACGTACCTAGCGTCAAATTTAAACTTCTCCGCCCAGCTGATCGCGTTGCGACCATTTACCTGCGCTAGCCCCGTGATGCCGGGTCTCACGTCGTGGCGGGTCGCTTGCTCGGCATCGTAAAGAGGCAGGTATTCGACCAAAAGCGGACGCGGCCCGATGAAGCTCATATCGCCTTTTAGCACGTTAAAAAGCTGCGGCAGCTCATCAAGGCTAAGGCTTCTAATAGTCTTGCCGATGCCGCTTAGGCGCATCTCGTCGGGCAGTAACTCTCCGTCCGCGCCGCGCTCGTCGCTCATCGTTTTAAATTTGTAAATTTTAAAAATTTTAGCATGCAAGCCCGGGCGCGCCTGCGTAAAAATAACGTCCTTGCTAACCTTAAAATAGATCAAAGCCGCGACGACCGCCATGATCGGCAGCGTCAAAACTATGAGAAAAATCGCGCCGCAAATATCCAGTAATCTCTTAAAAAACGCCCTATACATCGATAAATTTCCTGTAAATTTCCATATATTTCCTAGCGACCGCTCGCTCGTCAAACTCTCGCACCGCAAGCTCCCGCCCGTTTCGTCCCATCTGTGCGGCCAAATTTTCGTCGTTTAGTAAAATTTCTATCTTTGCGGCTAGATCGGCTGAGTTTTTCGCCTCGCAAAGCAAGCCGTTAAAGCCGTTCGTCACGGCCTCGTTGCAACCGGCCACGTCGCTAGCCACGACTGCTCTGCCCATACTCATCGCCTCTAAAACCGTGCGGGGAAAGCCCTCTTTGTAGCTTGGAAGCGCCAGTAGATAGCTAGCCTTTAAAAGCCCCGGCACGTCGTCTCTAGCGCCCAGATACCGCACGGCGCCGCCCGTTAGAAACTTAGCATCCGCCGTACTTTTGTTTCCTTCAAACCCTTCGCCCGCAAAGACGAACGCGCAGTCCTCGCGCCCGCGCAAAAGCTCGGCCGCCTCGTAAAACTCTCGCACGCCCTTGTGCCACATCGCGCGCGCTATCATCAGTACGATCTTTTTGCCGCGCAGATCCTCGCCCAAATTTGCGGCCGCCACGCTATTTTCGTCAAATTTGAGCGTATCCACGCCCACGCTTTTTATCTTAAAAATTTTCTCTTCGGCAATCAGCCCGCGAGCTAGAAAATACGCAGGATCGGCCTCGTTTACGAACACGCAACCGTCGCTCATCTTTAGCGCTTTTTTATAAAGCGTCTCGATCGCGGCGCGCACCAGACGGGTTTTTAAGTCGTTATCGATATAAAAGCTGCCCAGCCCCTCGACTAAATTTATCACGCGCTTTATGCCCGCTTTTTTAGCCGCAAAGGTGCCGAACACGTTTGACTTGTGCGCCGAGGTTTGCAGCAGGTCTAAATTTAGCCCGCGCAAAATCTCGGCCAGCTTTTTTGAGTTTTCAAGCACGGTTAGAGGATTTAGGCTCGCGCGGTCAAGCTCGTAGGTAACGCAGTTAAACTCGCTTTTTAGCCTATCCGTGTAATCGCCCTGCGGAGCGATAGCGAAAACCTCGTGTCCGAGCCGCTTTAGCTCGCGCATGATCGGAGCGCGAAAAAAGTAGATGCTCATATCGGCGTGACTCAAAAATCCAAATTTAGCCATTTTTAAAAATATCCTTTAAATTTTGCGCAATCATCTTAGCAACCTATAAATTTTAACCGCGCCGTTTAAAACGACCGGCTCAAACAGCTCTTTGTCGTAGTTTTCGAGCACGAAAAGCTGTATATACGCCGAGTTTAGCACCGCTTCGTCAAGCACCAAAAACCGCCTGTAATCCTTCATAAAAATGAGATAAATTTTACCGTCCGCGTTCATCTCGTGCTTTTTGACGACCAGTTTGTCTTTCTCGTCATAGCTTGTTTCAAAGTACGTATTTACGGGTATTTCGCGCTCGCCGATATAGACTTTAGACGCGTCGCCCGATACGCTAAAACCTCCGCCGATATTTATCGTATCCTCGTCTATAGAGTAAGGCTTGCCCGGATAAAATATAGCCCCGTACTCCTCGCCGCTGTTTAGATCAAGGTTTGAAAAGCGCAAAACAGTGCTAAAAATATCAAGCATGGAGTCCGGTAAATAGTAGTAAATCTCGCGCGTTTTTTGCGGCGGGCGAAAATCCTTGTCGTTTAGCGAATACAAAAACGAATTTACGCTCGTGGCGTTGTAGTCTTTCATCATTTGGTTCAAATTTAACCCAAATCTCTCGCTGAAATTTCGCTCGGTGTACTCGACTTCTAGGCGCGCCATATTTGCCGACATGCGTTGATTAGCCGCTAGCGCGAAGCTAACTGCGAAGTTATCCCTGCCCAGGTGCTTGCCGCCGTCAATGAGGGTCTTGACGTCCGCGTAGTAGCGGATCGGATAGCCGTAGTCCCACCACGCCAGCACGTAGTCCTCGCGCCCCGCGATTTTGTGCAGTTTATCTAGGCTCTCGACCTCGCTTTTGGCAAAGACCGTGCCGACTTTGTAGCCGTAAATATGCTCCAAGCACGGCATCAAGGATAGCGTAGCGATACAAAAGACGCAAATTTTTTCTAAAAGCGAGTGTTTTTTGAGCAAGTTTAAGCCCGAAACCATAAAATAAGCCGCCCCGCAAATAAGCGCCGCCGCCGCAAGCGTAGCTAGATATACACCAGAGCTCGCCTCGCCGCCGAAATTTGGAGCAAAAAGGGGAGATTTGCCGTGCAAGAGGCTGTAGTATTTATCAAAATACAAAAAGAAAAACGCGAAAAACACCGCAACGCAAACGGCGCAAAATTTATCTAAAAGTTTTCTTTTTTTGAAAAAATCCACGCAAAGGACGGCAAAATACCCAAACCCTATCGCCATCGCCGGCACGGAGTAGATCGTAAATCTAAGCCCGCCTTTTAGCGCCAAAAATCCAAGTAGCAACATCGGAAGGGCGAGCAAAAAGGAGCGAAATTTAAGACACAGCGCGGCGATGCCTACAAGCGACAGAACAAATGTCGCGATATGTCCGCTGATACGCTTAGCAAAGGCATTTATCGAGTTAAACTCAAGCGAAAAATTATCCATTTCCATTATCGTTTTATTTACGTTATAAAAATGAAAAACGGGCTCGCTGCTCTCCGAAACCCCGCGAAATACGTAAAATTTAAGCTGAAATAAAATTTGATTTAGCCCGCCGCTAAAGCCCAAAAGCGCGACGGCTAAAGCAAGACAAGCCGCGACAGAGCGCTTATCCCAGATCTGCGGACGAAATCTCATCGCTAGATAAAGCGCGACCGCAAGCGCGCTTTTGGCGTAAAAATCGATATACGTAAGCGCTACTATCATCAAAATAACGGCCTCGTAATTTAGCGCGTTTTTTCTATCAAAAATCAAAGTATAGAGCAAAAATGCGCCCAGCATCGCAAAATTTAGCGAATACGAGCTGGGATACCACCAGTCGTTTATAAGGATAAAAATCGGGATAAAAATGAGGTCGCTTGCGCTTTTTTTCTGCGCGAGGCGTATCATCGCCCAGACGCTAAACGCAGGCAGCACGATCGTGAGCATATCGGTGTCGTAGTAGCCCGCCATCGTGCGATTGTAGTAGCTGTTTGCGATGCTAGCTAGCAGCGCCGCCGCAAAGCCCATGCCGGGCATCTCGTACTCTTTGGCTATCAAAATCACGGGAATAACGATAAGCGAGCTAAAAAACACGCTCATATAAAGCAAAATACTCTCGAAGCTAAAAGGTAAAATTTGATACAAAAAATACGTAAGTGTCGGCATCGAACGGCCGTAGTAGCTAAGGTCGTTTGGCTGATGAAAGCCCGCTATCATATCGCGCGCGCCCTCGGCGAAGGCGTAGCCGTCGTTTGTGCTGATCATGAGCTGATCGTTCCAGAAAAAGTGCTGATACTCGCTCGCCCAGTACACCCAGTATAGCCTGCAAACCACGCTAAAAATAAACGCCGCAAGTATCAAAAAGCAAGTTTGCTTTGAAAATTTAAATTTGCCGGGGAACTCTAAAATTTTACTCGCCATTTTCACCCTCTAAATATCCTATGAGCTGTGCCGAGACGGCGTTTTTATCAAATTTTGCTACACGGCCGTACGCTCTTTTTTCATAATCTCGCCTTAAATTTTCATCCTCAAGCGCTCGCCTCATCGCAGTCTCCATCGCTTTTTCGTCGTCAACGGGCGTTAAAATGCCGTATTCATCGTCGCCAAGAAGCTCTCTAGCGCCGCTTTTATGATCGGTAGAGATAATAAATTTCTTGCAGGCAAGCGCCTCCAAAAGCACGTTTGAAAAGCCTTCAAACCTCGAAGCGCAGAGGAAACACTCGGCGTTTTTAATAAATTTAAACGGATTTTTATCCGTGCCTAGTAGCTTTACGCGCTCACTCACGCCAAGCTCGTCGATCAAATTTTGAAGCTCACTTTGCAAAGGCCCCTTGCCTAAAATCCCAAGTGTCGCGCGCTCGTCGTTTAAATTTGCGATTATTCTTATTAGCATCGCTTGATTTTTACCGCTATCAAGCCGACCGATATTTAGAAAAAACGGCTTAAATTTATCCTCTAGCGGCTCGTTTGCGAGAGTCTTTATCGCCTCCAAATCGACCGCGTTATATAGCACCTTAGTTCTTGCGGCGTCACAGCCGAAATTTCGCACGAGATCATCGGCGTTTCCCTGCGCGTTAGCCAGGATGAGATCGGCTTTTGGATAAAGCGCCTTAACTAAAATTCTATTAGCAAGGCCGCTAAGGCCGCTTTTATAGATGACCGACGGACAGCTGCGCTCGCTTATCACCATCCGTCCTTTTACTCCGGCTATTCTTGCTAAAAGCGCGATGTAGCAAGGACGGTTCATTAAGACAAAATGTAGGTCGATAGCCAAATCGTCGCAAAGTTTTTTATAATTTAAGGCTAAAAACGGAAACAAAAGTCCCAAACGAAATAGCTTTTTTACGCCGCTTTCGTATGGATCCGAGCGCTCGAGGAAGTGAATTTTTACCGCGCTTGGTATCTCGTAGGCTACGACCTCGCTCATCAAGATGAGATGAACTTCGTATTTTTCGCACAGCGAGGGGAGCAAATTTGAAACCACGCGCTCCGCGCCGCCAGGCCCCATCGAGTAGAGAAAAACGGCTAATTTTTTCATTCGCCGTGCGTTTTTTTGTATATCCAAACGCGAATTTTAGTTAAAAACAAAATCATAGACTTTGGAAACGGGCTTAAAATCAGCATCGCAAGCGCTTCTTTTGTAAATTTAAATTTGAGACTTTTAAAAAGATATTCGTACATTTTTTTGTATTCGCCGCCAAATTTCGCATAGTACGCCGCCATTTTATATAGGATCGCGATGTGAGCGTCATTTACGCGGAATTTCGACTCGGCCGAATTTGCTCCGTTTGTGCTAGCTTGAGCGTTTTTCTCGGCGATCTTTTGCAAAATGAGCTCCGCAGTCATCGCGTAGCCTTTCATTATGCAAAGCGGGCGTTTAAACGAGTTTATCGTGACGCTGTCGCTGCGGTGAAAGCGGTAAATACGCACCGCATCGTGCAGATAATAAGCAGGAAGGTCAAAAAGATATATCCAAAGCGTATTTTCGCTACCGTAAAGCCCCTTTTCAAAGCGCCTCTGACCGATGGCATCTCGGCGAAACATTATCAAAAACTCGCCCGTTATCTTGCCGTCGTAGTAGTCCTGCGGCGAAATTTCCCCGCTTTTACTCAGTCCAAATCCCGAAAATTTCGTCGTCGGTTCGCCGTCGATCTCAAAATAACAGTTTGCCCAGACGCTAGCATACCCCTGCTCTAGCACGGCCGCCATCTTGCTTATGGCGCCTTCTATTAGCAAGTCATCGTCGTCTAGTATCACGAAAGCATCGCCGCTAGCGTGATCAAAGCCGTTATTTTTATTGCCGTTTGGGCCGCGGTCGTAAGTTTGGTTTAAGACGTATTTTACGTTGTCAAATTTAGCGACGTAACTTTGCGCGAGCTCGCGCGTGCCGTCGTTTGAGTTATCGTCGCTGATTATGATTTCTTTATTTTCGTAGTCTTGAGCCAGCGCGCTTTTTAGGGCGGCTTCAAAAAGCTCTTTGCGGTTGTAGGTCGGGATTATTATGCTTACTTTTAGCATTTTAGCTCTTTATGTTTTGCGTGATAAAATCCATCCATTTTTGATAAATTTGATCGGTTTTAAAGGCGTTTTTGCGCTCGTTGGCGTTTTTTACCAGCTCTTGTCTAAGCTCCTCGTCGCGCATTAAAAGTTCGATTTTACTTCCGAGCGCTTTTACGTCGTCTATCGGCACTAAAAATCCGTCCTTGCCGTCCTCGATGAGCTCTTTTGCGCCGCTTGTAGCAGTCGCCACCCTAGCGCAGTTAAAAAACACGCTCTCGATTAAAACGTTTGGCAAGCCCTCGGTTTTGGAGCTTGAGACTAAAATTTTAGACCTTTCGTAAAGCGAAGCGACGTCGCTCGTTTGCCCGATAAATTCGGCATTTAGATGCAGTTGCTCATGCGCGATGAGCTCTAGTCTTTGCCTCTCTTCACCAGCGCCCGCTATCACGATTTTCCAGTCTTTTAAAAGCTCTTTATCGACTAAGCTCATAGCCTTTAAAAACACGTCGCAGCCCTTAAGCGAGATGAGACGACCGACGAAAAGGATGATATTTTCCTTCGGCAAGCCCTGTTTTTTGGCTTCAAACATTGGATTATACATAACGGTTTTATTTTTTACGAAGCTATAGTACTCGTAGTCTTCTTTCGTAAGTACCGTGAGTCCGCTAGCTAGCGGATAGAGCATGCGGCGTAAAAACAGCCAGCCGCGCCCTTTGAAAAAATCGGCGCTTGAATGCTCGCTGATAAAAAGCGGCTTGTTTATAAATAAATTCGACAAAATCACGTTGATATTGGTGCTGTCCATAGA